>DERU01000282.1 GCA_002361095.1 Lachnospiraceae bacterium UBA3332 | reverse complement strand
CCTTCCCCACCCCGTAAAAAGTAATGAGCGCTCCAGGTCATCCTTTCCAGTGGTTTTCGATTTCTTCCCGGATGAGGGCAACATATCGTTTTGCTTTTGCGATATCACGGTGAATGGTGTAGACGTCCCGCTGGGTAATTTCCATCTTACATCCCCTGGCCGCCTCCAGACTTTTGCGGATGTGGAGACGCACGGCGTCTTCATCCAGTACCTTATCCACCCCCAAAAAGTTCGGGGACGGTTTCCTGTGGTAAATCACACGGCTGCCCCGCAGCCGTTCCCCCATAAATTCCTCATTGCACCAAGAGGAAACCGACACTTTCCTGAGATTCCGCAATTTACTGATACACCGGTCCCAAATCGGATCCACCGGCTCACAGCATCCGTAGGATAAAAGTCCGTACTGCTCCGAAATTTTTTGGTAGCAGGGAAAAATGAATGTTTCATACATTTCGGGAGAAATTCCTACCGTCTCCTGAGAATCCATAAACCCCCACACATCCTTTGTGGTAAAAGGCCTTTTTTCCCACTCCTCCCAGCCGGGCAGTTCCCTGTTAAACGCCCAGGTACCCTGTCCCACGTTTTCCGCATACACGGTAGGCAAAAGGAGCCGCTTTTCCTCCAGCATCCTGTAATACGCGAGGGTATCCTGCGCAATGCGGTCCATCACGGTAAGAAACAAATCCGGATAATCATACATGGCAAACATCATGTTTTCCATGCTCATAATATGTACCAGCATCTGTGTCGGCACGCTGTAAAGACAATCCATGACCAGCCTGACCGGCAGGATATCCCCGATCGCCTCCTCCACCGTCTCTTTCTTATGCATGGTGGAAACGATATCCACGCCGAAGCTGCTGTCCTTTAACTTGGGATAGTCCTCCTCCAAGTCCTCAATCACGGACGCAAAACGATGCCCGAGACTTTCGTTTCCCCCGCCGTCGGACGCGTGCTTCACGTCGGGTAAAATACCGAACAGCGTAAAATGCGTGTCATAATTCATCGGATAATAGTCCGGGGTAACCCGGTCATCCTCAAACAATTCCTGATTGAGAAAATTGGCGTAAAGCTTCTCCTCCACCCTTCTGGCAAAGGCTCCCTCACAGCGCATTCTCTGCGGCAAAATCTCTGACGCAAAGGTTCCCATTTCCAAATGAATCATCGGTTTTTCACCCTGACAGGCATTATGCAAATACCACTCCCCGATTTTCCTGCGGTTTTCTTCCCGGTTCGCATATGCCAACTGCTTTTTGGCGAGTTCCCGTAAAATTTCCCTGTCTTTTGCCGAAATTACGATTTCATCCATATCCTTCCCCCTGGCGAAACGGAGGCGCTGTGCCACGTCCTCCGCGTTACTGTGAAAGCCCCAAAACTTCAGGCAGAAACGCACCCACTGCCCGTTCCGTGCGCGCACCATGCGGCAGGGCCGCATGTGTGCATACCATTCATAGGAAACCGATTCATTTATGGTGGTGACGGCAAAATCCGGCATGGGGATTTACTTATGAAACTTCTCGTTCACCAAAATAAAATCAATCGCTTCCAAATAACCGTCAAGTCCGTGTCCGTAGATCTGCTTATCACAGGCAGGCGCCGTCACGGAAACATGCCGGAACTCTTCCCGTTCCATAATATTTGAAATATGAACCTCCACCTTGGGAATCGTAATGCTTGCCAGCGCGTCGCGGATCGCATAGCTATAGTGGGTATAAGCGCCCGGATTAATGACGAGCCCTTCCGTACCGTCGAAGTATGCGGCCTGAATCCGGTCGATAATCGCCCCCTCATGGTTGCTTTGGAACACATCAATGGAAGCACGGCACGCAATGCCTTTTCTTGCGATAAGATCCAGCAGATATTTGTAATCCCTGGTTCCGTACACCTGTTTTTCCCGAATCCCCAAAAAATTTAAGTTCGGTCCGTTGATCACCAACAGCTTTTTCAAATAACGCGGTTTGTCCTCTGCCGTCTGTAGTTCCGTCCTTGCGCCGCCGCGCTGCAGCCCCTCTTCCCTGTGCTCAAAGGCCGCTTCTTTTTTGTAGTTCGAATACCCAAAGCTTTCCCGGCGTCCGAAAGCCGTGCGCGGATACCCTTCCTTCTTTCCAAGGCCTGCGTAACCGTAGGTTTCCTTTGTGCCGGCCTCCTCGCCCGGTTTGCTAAAATATCCTTCCTTTGTCTCAAATGCAGCCCGCGCTGCGCCTTCCCGGATTCCATATCCCAGGCGCGGTATACGGGAAACCTGGCGCGTTCCCCTTTCTATCTCATACAAAATCTGTCCGAAATTTTTGTCGTCTACATCCACAATCAAATCTGCGGCCGCCTCATAAGCTTCCTTCCTCTCCTCCAAAAGCGCCCTGATTTTTTCCTGCGGATCGCTGCACTGCAAAAGCGGCCGCCCTGTATCATCCTTCACCCGCTCATAGAGCGTCTCCGGCTTCGCGCGCAAATACACCACTTTGCCGATTTCCTTCATCAGAATTCTGTTTTCTTCCCGCACAGGCATTCCGCCTCCCACGGAAATGACCTGATTCTTCGCCGTTTCTTTCAGGCTCTTTAACGCTTGTGTCTCCATTTCCCGAAAAGCGTCCTCTCCATCCTGTGCAAAAATTTCCGCAATGGTTTTTCCCTGTCTCTTTTCAATCAGGCTGTCCGTATCCGTCATTGCCTGTTTTAGCCGGTAGGACAGCTTTACCGCCACACTGCTCTTGCCGCAGCCCATGAAGCCGATCAATATCACATTGCCCATGGTTTCCCTTTCCCTCTCTTTCGTACTACAAATTCTTGCCGCCTTTAAGAAAGCGTATCATAAATCCGTTCCGCCACCTCTTTCGCCACCGTCAGCCCGTTCCACATCTCAAAAGCTTCCACGCCCTGATAGACCAGCATCTTGAGGCCATTACAGCATCTGCCTCCCGCCTCCTTTGTCAAACGCATAAACTTTGTCCGGGCCGGTCGGTAAATTAAGTCATATCCCGTATGGATTCTTTCATAAAAAGCCGGATCCTCCACCGGGCTGCGTTCACAGTCCGGGTACAGCCCCACGCTGGTGGCCTGTATGCACAAAAACTTCCGGTTGGGCAACCGTTTCCAGCCGTCAAGCCCCATTCCCTGCACACAGTCCCTTGCGCTTTTTTCATTGACTTCCTGTGCCACCCGGCAGGCCTTATCCGCATCCCGGTTTAGCAGATAGACACACGCCGCCCCTTTTCTGGCGCACAGATGGGCCACAGCCCTTCCCACGCCCCCGGCCCCCAAAAGAATGACGTTCTCCCCTTCCAGAAATACGCCGTCCTCCCGCATGGCCCGGTATAAACCGCTCATGTCGGTATTGTATCCCTTGAAGCCGTCCCGGATCCGCACCAGTGTATTCACCGACCCTACCGCCGCCGCCAGCGGATCCGTCTCTCGCAGAAAAGGAATCACATCCCTTTTATAAGGAACCGTCACGTTCAGGCCCAACATATGCAGGGCATACGCTCCCTGCACCGCCTCAAAAAGCCGGCCCTCCTCCACCAAAAAGGGGAGGTACGCCAAATTGACGCCACAGGCCCTGGCCAGTGTATTATGGATAGCAGGGGAGACGGTATGTTCCACCGGATTTCCAAGCAGACCGCATACCCTGGTCTTTCCGTCAATTGCTGCGAATACTTCTTCCATGGCATCCTTCCTTATTTTGCTTCCTCTTATAAAAATATAACACAATTTTCTCCAATTGTCTCTTAAAAACGATCTGAATTTCTTCTTTTGGATGAATGGGACGAACCAAAATTCCCAAAATCCCTGCCCGTTTGGCCCCCCACACATCCGTAAACAGCTGGTCGCCCACAAAAAGCGTATGCGCTTCGTCCGTCCCCATCCGGCGCATCGCTTCCCGGTATCCCTTTACGGAGGGTTTCGCCGCCTTGTAAATATAGTCGGCATACCGCACATCCCGGGCAAAACTTTTCACCCGCTCTTCCTGATTATTGGACAATAACGTCACCGAATACCCGATCCTGTGCAGCCGTTCAAAAAGCGCTTTTGCAGGCGGGTCTGCAGGCGCCCCGTGGGGAACCAGCGTGTTATCCACATCATAAATCAATCCGCGGTATCCGTCCCGAAAATAGCCCTCATAGTCGATGGCATACGCCGAGTCTGCCGTAAGGTCCGGATAGAAAATTTCCAGCATAAATCCGTTTTCTCCTTTTCCTTAGATATGCGATTCTGTCCGAACCGTCATGTGCGGATGCCGGCTGCCAAAAGCAGCTGCTCCGTATACGGATGCTGCGGCGCAAAATATACGGTATCGGTATCCCCGCTTTCCACAAACTGCCCGTCCTTCATAATCACCACCCGGTCGCTCATCTGGTACACCACCCGCATGTCATGGGAAATAAACAAAATTGCCAGTCCCATTTCTTCTTTCAGACGGCGCAGCAATTCCAGAATCTGGGCCTGTATCGTCACATCCAGCGCGGAGACCGCTTCGTCCGCGATCAGCAGTTTGGGTTTGAGCATCAGGGCCGCGCCGATACAGACCCGCTGCCGCTGCCCGCCGGAAAGCTGATAGGGATAGCGATCCGCGATTTTCTCGTCCAATCCCACTCTCACAAGCATTTCCTGCGCCTGCCGCCTCCGCTCTGCAGCCGGAAAGCCTCCCTGTATGCGCAAAGGCTCTTCCAGAATCCGCCCGATTTTGTAGGCCGGATTGAGGGAACCGTAAGGATCCTGAAACACCATCTGGGGATGCTCGCTGTAGTGCACCACTTTTCCCTGTTCGGGTTTTTCCAGCCCCAGGATCACTTTGGAAAGCGTGGATTTTCCGCAGCCGGACTCTCCCACAAGCCCGACCGCTTCCCCCTCCCTGACGGACAAAGAAACGTCCCGCACCGCTTCGATACGCCGCTTCTTTTCAAACAAAGAGCGCCGCTTTTGCACAAATCCCATATGCACATTTTCCACCGAGAGAACCAGCTTACCGGTATTCCCTTTCGTTCCCTGCCTGACACATTCCGGAATCGCGCCGACGAGTTTTTGGGTATACGCTTTCTTTGGCCTGTAAAATACATCGTCCACCGTGCCGCTCTCCACAATATAACCGCCCTGCATGACGATTACCCGCCGGCAAAGCTGCCGCACCAGGCTCAAATCATGGGAAATAAACAGGATCGCCGTCTTTTTCTCCTGATTGATGCGTTTTAGCAATTCCACAATCTGCGCCTGTATCGTCACATCCAGCGCCGTGGTAGGTTCGTCGGCGATCAAAAGCTTCGGTTCACATACCATCGCCGCCGCAATCATCACACGCTGCCGCATGCCGCCGGAAAGCTGGTGGGGATAAGAATCATAAACCCTCTGCGTATCCTTCAGATCGGCATCCGCCAACGCCTGCATGGCGCGTTGCCTGCGTTCCTGCTTCGTCATCTGAGGACAATGGATGCGCAACGCCTCCTCCACCTGCCAGCCCACCCGGCAGACCGGATTCAGGCTGGTCATGGGCTCCTGGAATATCATGGCGATCCGGCTGCCCTGCAAAGCCCGCAGCTGCTGCCTGTCGCAGGATAAAAGATCCTTTCCCTCAAACAGGATTTCCCCTCTTTTTTCCATATCATGCCGCGCCAAAAGGCCCGCTATCGCCAGCGCCGTCATGGATTTGCCGGAACCGGATTCCCCCACCAGTCCGACGATTTCACCCGGCTCCATATGCAGGCAAAAGTCAAACACCACGGTTTCCGGCGCCAGGTGATCATGGAACTCTATCGTTAAATCCTTTACATCCAACATAGGATTTTCCCCCTAACTGCCCTGCCGTCTTTCCTTGATCCCCTCCGCCAGCAGGGAAAAGCCAAGTACCGTCAAAATCAGCACCGCGCCCGGAAACATGGCATATCCCGGAGCGGAAAACAGATAAGTCTGGGCCTCGGAAAGCATCCTTCCAAGGCTTGCGTCCGGCGGCTGCACGCCGATCCCAAGATAACTCATACCGGCCTCCGCAAGCACCGCATTGTTAAAACCGATCATGACAGAGGACGAAAGCGTGGTCATCACGTTGGGCAGAATATGTACAAACATAATCCGCAGATCCCCCGCCCCCGCCAGCTTTGCACTCTTTACATAGTCCATGTTCTTACAGCGGATGAATTCGCTGCGTACGATGCGGGCAAAACTGGGAATAAAGGCAATGCCAAGGGCCACCACCACATTATATTTCCCGCTTCCCAACAGACTGACAAAAACCAGCCCCAAAAGGATACTGGGAAACGCAAAGAGGGCGTCGTTGATGCGCATGAAAACTTCATCCACAATGCCGCCGTAATATCCGGTAAAAGCGCCCGCCACAATACCGCAGCACGCGCCGATGGCTACCGTCCCCAGCGCCACCAAAAGCGTGGTACCGCCCCCTTTGAGGACGCGGCTCAAAATATCCCTGCCAAAATTGTCGCACCCCATGGGGTGGGCCAGACTGACGCCTGCCAGCTTCCGGGCGCTGTTCATCGCCTCCGGATCATAAGGCGTCCAAAAAAACCCCACTGCCATGCACACAAGCACAATTCCCGTGAGAATGGCCCCCACTTTAAAATTCGTACTGCTTTTTTTTCCCATCATCATAAACCCTGCGCCCTATTCCAATGCAATTCTCGGATCGATCCAACGGTACAGCATATCCACCAAAAAGTTGATGAAAATGACCAGAAAGGCGATACAGACGATAACCGCCTGCACCACCGGATAATCCCGGTTGGAAATGGAGGTCAAAAGGATCCGTCCGATACCGGGAATATTAAATACCTGCTCGATGACGATACTTCCCGCCACCATGTCCGCCAGCGCCATTCCCAGAAAAGTTACCACCGGAATCAGCGCGTTTTTGAGTACATGCCGGTACAAAACCGCTTTCGTCCTGTTGCCCCTGCTATAGGCGGTCCGCACATAATCCAGTTTTTTCTCCGCAATCACAGAAGTGCGCAGCAGCTTGGCCGCCATCGCCGCTTTGGGCAGCGCGATCGCAACGGCCGGAAAAAACAGATATCCCAAAAAGCCGCTCCAACTGGTATGGTAGGATACATAATCCCCCGGCGTAAAAAAATGAAAAACCAGACCGAATACCAGCGTAATCAGAATACCCGAAAAGAAAGCGGGCACCGCCATAATAATCTGGTTGACCACCATAACCGTACGGTCCAAACGGCTCTGGGCATGCCACGCGCATAGGATCCCCACCGGCACGGAAATCAATACAATCAGGACAAAAGACATTCCCGCAAGGGTAAGGGTAATCGGTATTTTATCCCAAATCATGGATTTCACCGTCATATTATAACGGTAGGATGTCCCGAAATCCCCCCGCACAAAATCCGCCGCCCATCTTGCATAGCGCACGATGAGCGGATCGTTTAAGCCAAGCCGGGCGCGCAGTTCCTCCACCCTTGCAGGCGTGGCCTCCGTCCCCAGCATGGCCGTAGCCGGATCGCCCGGTATTACGGCAAACGCCGCAAATACCAGAAACGATACTGCCAAAAGCGTTGCAACAAGCCCTGCCAGCTTTTTTGCAAAATATTTCATTCCCTATTCTCCCTGTCCGGCCAGCGAAAGCTTGGCAAAGTTCTGTACATAAAGGGGATAAAACGTATATCCCGTATATTTTTTGTCCAATGCCACAAAGCAGGGCAGATCCTGAATGTAGACGTTGACCGCGTCCTCTGCAAGAATCCGCTCGCATTCTTTGTAATACTGCGTCTTTTCGGCATCGTCCACACTGGAGAGCGCTTTTTGAAAAGCCTCGTCATATGCCTGGCTGCTGTAGTTGACAAAATTATTGGATGCCGTACTGGTAAAACGGCGCAATAGGGAAGCCGCCGTCAAACTGGAGGCATCCAGTCCCACCACGGTCGCTTCGTAATTGCGGTCCGTATATACGTCGGAAATCCAACTCTCCCATTCGATCAGCTGGATATCGGCCGTCACCCCGATGGCTTTTAGCTGTTCTGCCATGATCTGGGCACAGTCCACATGCTGCTGGTAATTGGACGGCACTTTGAGCGTAAACGTAAACCCGTCCGGATATCCCGCCTGCACAAGCAGTTCCTTCGCTTTTGCAATATCCGTCTCATAAAGGTCGTTGAGTTCTTCCATGTAATATTTTCCGAAAGCCGGGAACATGCTGCTCCCAACCTGCGTCCCCTTGCCGTTGGCATTGAGATCCATGATTCCCTGCGGGTCGATGGCATAACAGAGCGCCTGCCGCACCCGGATATCGTCAAAAGGCCTGACGGCGTTGTTTAAGTACATCGCCTGCACCAGGTTCATGGTTCCCTCCAGCACGTTAAAATTGTCGGAGAGCTGTTCGGACTGGGTTTGGGTGATGCGCACAAACATATCAATGGCGCCGCCGTTTAAGCTGGTCACAATGGCGTCCGTGTTGGCAATGACTTTTAACGTGACTTTTTCAATCCCGGCCGGTTCCCCCCAGTAGTCGTCGAACCTTTCCATAATAAAATTCTCCTGCGGGGCCCGGGAAACGAATTTGTAAGGCCCCGTTCCGATGGGAACCGATTCGGGCGTCCCATTTGCCCGCGGAATAATGGCGACGGTCAAATATGGCAAAAACTCCATATCCGGCTCCTTCAGCGCCACCTCTACCGTCCTCTCATCCGCAATGCGGACATCCTCAATAGCAGAAAACGCCGCTACCAAGGGATCTCCGCTGCTGGTATCGGCGCATCTGTCCAAAGAATATTTTACGTCGTCTGCCGTCAGCGTACTGCCGTCGTGAAACTTCACATTCTCCCTAAGCGTAAACGTGTACAATTTACCATCCTGCGAAATCTCATGGCTTTGGGCCAGGGCATCGACCAAATTTCCTTCACTGTCAGGATTCACCAGCCCGTCGTAGAGGTTAAACAGGATCTCCTCCGTTCCCGCCGCCACCGCTTTGTGGGGGTCGAGACTGTCCTCAATGTCCTGAGGAATGCCGATCGTGATCTGCGACGCACTTTCACCCGCCTTCTCGCCTGCGCATCCGCCCAGTGCAATGGTAAGTGTCGTGTACACCAAAGTCAAAAGAACCTTCCGTAATACTTTTGTCTTCATGTGTCTCTCCTTTTTTGATTCATTCTATATGCAGTTGTCCCCATCCTGCTGGCGGCAGGCTTTCCTGTCCGCGTGCCGATGGCCGCGGGAAGTGTGATATTTTTTTCACAAATCATCCCGCCCCTTATTGTATACAAACTTTTGGCAAAATGCAAGCACTATTTATCCTTCTCCATGACTTTTTTGAGTTCGTCCATAAAGGTGCTGATATCTTTAAATTCACGGTAAACAGAGGCAAAACGCACATAAGCGACCGCCTCGGGTTTTCAACACTTGTAACTG
>DERU01000234.1:1419-5724 GCA_002361095.1 Lachnospiraceae bacterium UBA3332 | reverse complement strand
TGCGCGTCCGCCGCCGTTTCCGCCCGGTCCGCGTGCCTGCCTCCCGACTTAAGCCGATGCCATTGGGGCTGAACTGTTACAAAAAATATGTGTTCCGCGATTAAAAATATTTCTTAAAGTCCGTTTTATTGGACTTATGGTATGCGATAATGAAAATAAGAAAGCGCATCAGGAATATTTTTTATCGCATCGCGGATGATAGGAAGCAGGCGGTTTGGAAATATGCAAAGCCGCCTGCATGGATTTCAAATCGCACCGCCGCAAAAAAGCGGCATGGAGGGTAGTATGGATAGGATTCCGCAGCAGGGGGAGGTTTACCGGCATTTTAAAGGGAACCTGTACCGTATTGTGACGGTGGCACAGCACACGGAAAGGGACGAGACATTAGTCGTATATAAAGAACTCGACGGAGAACGTGTGTATGCCAGACCGCTGGCCATGTTTATCGGTGAGGTGGACCGTGATAAGTATCCGGCGGACGCCGGGAGGTGGCGGTTTGAACTTGCGGACGCAAGCCGGACAGAGGACGGCGGACCGCCGCAAAGCCCCGCCCCGCAGCCGCCGCAAAACCCCGAAATACTGCCGCAGTCGCTGCAGGAGAAACAGGTTTTGACACAGCGGGAGCAGGCGGAGGAAAGCGTTACGCCGCCAAATGCGGGATTGGATCCAAAACTGCTTGCCTTTTTGGATGCGGACAGTTATGAGGAGAAGCTGGAAATCTATGTTTCCATGGCCGGCAAAGCGGATGCGTCCATGCTGAATATCATTGCCGCTTCCATGGAACTGGAGTTGTCCGGCGATACGCTGGAGGAACAGTATGAAGCGTTAAAGAACTGTCTGCTGACATTGGAACGTTTTGAATGTAATCGATTGCGGTAGGCCTTTTGCAGCGTATTCCTGATGCAGCTTTTAAGAAGGAGGAATACGATATGGCATATGAGTTGGACGGACGCCTTGTGGTCGGCGTATCTACGAGGGCACTATTTGATTTGACCTGTGAGAACCGTATTTTTGAACAGCAGGGACTGGAAGCGTATTGTAAGTATCAGATTGCACATGAAGAGGAGATCCTAAAACCCGGACCCGGATTTGCGCTGGTCTGCGCACTGCTTTCCATGAATGACCTGCCGGGGGAGCGCAAGCGTGTGGAGGTTGTAATTATGTCGCACAACAATGCGGACACTTCCGTGCGGCTGTTCCGGTCAATCGCTTATTACGGACTGGGTATTACGAGGGCCGTGTTTTCCGGCGGCAGTCCGCTGACCTCCTATCTGCATGCCTTTCGGACGGATTTGTTTTTGTCCGCCAACGAACAGGATGTCCAGATGGCGGTGGACAGCGGGATTGCGGCCGGGATTATCTGTACGGACCAAAAGGCAAAGACTACTATGGACCGCAACATCGGCCAGATCCGGATTGCCTTTGACGGGGATGCCGTATTGTTTTCGGATGAATCGGAAAAAATCTTTGAGAGGGACGGACTGGAAGCCTTTGAGGAAAACGAGTGCAAAATGGCGCAGCATCCCCTTGCGGAAGGGCCTTTTGCCCGCTTTTTAAAGACCGTGGCGGCGCTGCAGAAGGAATTTGCCGGCAGAAACGTACCGATCCGCACGGCGCTGGTCACTTCCCGCTGCGCGCCGGCCCATGAAAGGGTGGTCCGTACCCTGCGGGCATGGGATGTACGGATCGACGAGTCTTTTTTCCTTGGCGGCATGTCCAAAAGGGACGTTTTGGCGGCGTTTGGGGCGCACATCTTTTTCGATGATCAGGAGATACATACGGGAAAGGCCGCAGAGGTAGTTCCGTCGGCCCGGGTACCGTCTAAAAGGGTAGGATAAGGAAGCGCGAAGAACATATGAAGTATGAAAATATCAGCAAAGGCAGCTTCATCGACCGGCCAAACCGTTTTATCGCACAGGTGGAGATACAGGAACCGGGAAATATAAGGCAGGAATGTGTCCATGTAAAAAATACGGGACGCTGCCGGGAACTGCTGCTGCCCGGGGCAGAAGTATATATGGAAAAAATCCTGTCCGGGCACCGGAAAACGGGCTATGATCTGATAGGCATTAAGAAGGGGGAGGTTTTAGTAAACATAGATTCCAACGCCCCCAATAAAGCGGTGTATGAGTGGCTGCAATCCGGCGTATTGTTTAAAGACGTCACCCTGATAAAGCCGGAAGCGGTGTTTGGGAATTCCCGGCTGGATTTTTATGTGGAAACAAAGGACCGCCGTATTTTTTTGGAGGTCAAAGGAGTGACGCTGGAAAAGCAAGGTGTCGCCCTGTTTCCGGACGCGCCCACGAAACGGGCGGTTAAGCATGCAAAGGAACTGATCCGTGCCGTCCAGGAAGGGTATGAAAGCTATATTCTGTTCGTGATTCAGATGAAGGGGATTCGGTGTTTTTCTCCCAATCAGGATACCCAGCCGGAATTTGCGGATATTTTGCGGACAGCACGGCGGGCCGGTGTGCGCATTTTGGCTTATGACTGTCTGGTGACGCAAAATTCCATGGAACTGTCGGAGCCGGTTCCGGTTATCTTAAAGCAGGACAGGCTGCCGGATGCGTTCCTGTTGGAGCGCATTGCAGATTTGCTGCTTGCGTGGTATGATAAGAACCGCCGTGTGCTGCCCTGGAGGGAAGAACCGACGCCCTACCGGGTCTGGGTATCGGAAATTATGCTGCAGCAGACGCGGGTGGAAGCGGTGAAGCCCTATTTTCTTCGTTTCATGGAAGAACTGCCGGATATTGGGGCACTGGCACAGGCCGAGGAAGACACCTTTTTAAAGCTTTGGGAAGGGCTGGGCTATTACAGCCGTGTGCGTAACCTTCATAAAGCAGCCGTACAGATCATGGAAAACTACGGCGGACAAATGCCCGGCGATTACAGGGAACTGCAAAAGCTGCAGGGTATCGGCAGCTACACGGCGGGCGCGATTGCGTCCATCGCTTTTGGCCAGGCGGTTCCGGCAGTGGACGGCAATGTGCTGCGCGTCATATCCCGGCTTTTGGCCGATGACGGAGATATTTCCGATCCGGCCGTAAAGCGGAAAATGGAGGAAAGGCTTCTCCCGGTCATGCCCAAAGACCGTCCGGGAGATTTCAATCAGGCTTTGATGGATCTGGGGGCGACGGTATGTCTGGCAAACGGCATGCCAAAATGCAGGGAATGTCCGTGGGAAGGACTCTGCAGGACAAATGCAGAAAAAGCCTGGCTCCAATATCCCAAAAAGAGCGGGAAAAAGCCCCGGAAAACAGAACAAAAGACCGTGCTTGTGATTCGGGACAAAAGCTGTGTGGCGCTCCGGAAACGTCCCGCGCACGGTCTGCTGGCAGGACTTTATGAGTTTCCCACACTGGACGGCCATGCGACGCGGGAGGAAACGCTCTGCTGGTTAAAGCGGCAGGGTGTGCATGCGGTCAGAATAGAAAGACTGTCCGATGCAAAACATATCTTTACGCATATAGAGTGGCAGATGATCGGATACTGCGTGTGGGTGGACGAACTCGAGCCGATGAAAAAGGACAAAGAATTGCTTTTTGTGGAGCCGGCCCAGACACAGGCCCGGTATCCGATACCGTCCGCGTTTGCCGTCTATTCCAGGTATTTGGAAATACGGACCGGCAGTGAAAAAATCAAAGACATGGAGGAAGGAAGGGACAGATGAAGCTGTTAACCGTTACGATTCCCTGCTACAATTCGCAGGATTATATGGCAAACTGTATTGAATCCCTGCTGGCAGGCGGGGAGGATGTGGAAATTTTGGTGGTTGACGACGGCTCCAAAGATCAAACCGCCCGGATTGCGGATAGCTACGCCGACAAGTACCCGACAATCGTAAAGGCAATTCACCAGGAGAACGGCGGGCATGGGGCCGCCGTAAATACCGGCATTGCAAACGCAACCGGACTGTACTTTAAAGTGGTGGACAGCGACGACTGGGTAAAAAAGGAAGCCTATCTGGAAATACTGGTGCGGCTTCGGGAACTGGCCGGCGGCGAGCAGACTCTGGATATGTTTATCAGCAATTTTGTCTATGAAAAAGAGGGGGAGCGGCGTAAAAAGGTCATGCATTACCGGCATCTTATGCCGCAGGACAGGATCTTTACCTGGGAGGAATGCGGACATTTCCGTCCGGGAAAATATATCCTGATGCATTCTGTAATTTACCGCACCAAGCTTTTGCGGGAATGCGGCCTGCACCTTCCGGAGCATACTTTTTATGTAGATAACCTGTATGTATTTGAGCCGCTGCCTTTTGTGCGGACCTTATATTACCTGGATGTGAATTTTTACCGCTAT
>DERU01000234.1:575-1087 GCA_002361095.1 Lachnospiraceae bacterium UBA3332 | reverse complement strand
TTTTTACCGCTATTATATCGGGCGCGCAGACCAGTCGGTCAATGAAACCGTAATGATAGGGCGTATCGACCAGCAGCTTACGGTAAACAGGCTGATGGTGGACTATATGGTCGGTAAAAAAAAGGAAATTGCCGGCAGGAAGGTGGGCAAATACATGCTCAGCTATCTGGACATCATCACCACGGTTTCCTCCATTTTGCTGATCCGCTCCCAAACGGAGGAGGCGTTGGAAAAAAAGAAAGAACTGCTCGGATATATCCGGCAAAAAGACCGTTCCCTGTACAGAAAGCTCCGTTACGGATTGCTGGGCAACTGTATGAATCTCCCCGGCAGGGCGGGGCGCTGGATCTCGGTGGAAGGGTACAAAATTTCCCAGAAATTTTTTGGATTCAATTAAGATCCCTGTCTTGCCGTTGAAAAGGAAGTGTGCTAGAATAACCGTGGACTTTTGGGGAATTGAGATGAAGAAAGGATAAATGGGTGGATTTTATGAAGAGAAATGATATTCACAA
>DERU01000234.1:0-247 GCA_002361095.1 Lachnospiraceae bacterium UBA3332 | reverse complement strand
TATGAAGAGAAATGATATTCACAAAGTGCTGATTATCGGCTCCGGGCCGATTATAATCGGACAGGCATGTGAATTCGATTACTCCGGTACACAGGCATGTAAGGCTCTGAAAAGTCTCGGTTATGAGATTGTACTGGTGAACTCTAATCCCGCTACCATTATGACAGATCCCGATACGGCGGACATCACTTACATTGAGCCTTTAAACGTACAGCGGTTAGAGCAGATCATTGAAAAGGAGCGTCCC
>DERU01000151.1 GCA_002361095.1 Lachnospiraceae bacterium UBA3332 | reverse complement strand
GGAAACCATTTCCATTTTACCCACAATCATCTCCGGGTGTCCGGCAAAATAGCTGTTCATGGCGATACCGTTCTCATCTTCCGAAAGGTGTACCCAATCCGGCTCCAAGTCCATAACCCTGTCACGCTTCTTTAAGAATAAAATATCGGAAGTGACCTCTGTCCCTGCGTTTTCCTTAAAGGCATTATTGGGCAGTCTGACTGCCCCCAAAAGCTCCGCCCTCTGTGCAAGGTATTTCCGCACTTCCGGGCTTTTCTTATCCATTGTCCCCTTGCTTGTCACAAAAGCGATTACGCCGCCCGGACGCACTTTATCCAGCGTCTTTGCAAAAAAGTAATCATGTATCAGGAAATTGTTTTTATCATACTGCCTGTCTGCCACCTTGTACTGACCGAAAGGTACGTTACCCACCGCCACGTCAAAGAAGTCGTTAGGATAATCCGTCTTTTCAAAGCCGGAAATTTTAATGTCTGCTTTCGGATAGAGCTGCTTTGCGATCCGCCCGGTAATCCCGTCAAGCTCCACTCCGTACAGCCTGCTCTCCTGCATTTTTTCCGGCAGCATACCAAAGAAATTCCCGATACCCATTGCAGGCTCCAGTATATTTCCCTTTTCAAACCCCATATTTTCTAAGGCTTCATAAATGCCGCTGATTATGACAAGGTTTGTGTAGTGGGCATTTAAGGTACTCTCCCTTGCAGAAGCGTATTCAGCATCAGACAGCAGGCTTTTTAATTCCTGATATTCCCCCGCCCATGCGCTTTTGCTCTCGTCAAAGGCATCGGCAAGACCGCCCCATCCGACATACTGTGATAAAATCTTTTGTTCCTCCGGCGTCGCAATGCGGTTTTCGCCCTCGATCTTTTCCAGTGTGCGAATCGCTTCTATATTTTGCCTGAATTTCTCTTTCGGGGAAAAGCCTGCGCCTGACTTTGCCGGATCAGTGCTAAGATCGTTGTCTGTGATATGGAAGTTGACGGCATTGGATTTATCAATCTGCACCGCTTTCTCCGGCTCTGCGTGTTCCGCTTCCCCAAAGTGCATTTTTTCTATGACAATATCATAGGGAAGCCCATTTTTATCCCCCGGATATATCGTCGATTCCGTGGTCTTTGGCGGCTCCGGCATGGTGTTTTCCGTTTCCTCCGCTTTATAATCCGGTTCCGTTCCTGACCTCTGGACATCCTGTCCAGAAGTTTCCTGCCCTCCTGCTTCTCGATTTTCAAGCGTTTCCCGGACTGCGGCGGCATCAACGTCCGCAAAATCACCGCTGTCCTCAGATCGTGGGAAATCTCCTGCCTCACGGCGGTCAATATCCCGCATGGCTTCCAGATCAACGTAATCACCTTCTATTTTTTCCCTGTCCGGTTTATAGTCATACTCAAAATGGGTATCCCCATTAACCTCTGCATAGAAGAAATCACTGTCCTCCACGGAATTGCCAAGCACATATTCATCATCGCCGGACTTCCACTCATCTGTCTTTATGCACTCCTGTCCGTCAATGAAAATGGTTTTCTCCTGCGCCTGTTCCCTTTTAGACATACTCTGTTCGTACATGGACTGGAACACCATATCCTCGAAGGGGATCACATCAAGCAGATCCGCATGGGCGTCTATGTACTCCTGCGCCAGCTCGCGGTTGATAAAAAAGCGGTTATGCTCAGGATAGGGTATCAGAACCCCGTCCTCCGCCGTTGTCACAAGGCGGTAACGCACCCCTTCCCTTCCATCTGCATACTGATGTGTGTAAAAACCTATTCCCGGCTCTGCAAAACCTTCTGATGATTCCAGCGCAACCACGATCTTTTCCACTTCTTCCTCATCGGCATCCTCCGAAGCATAATCCTCCCCGCTTTCTTTTGCTCCGTCCAATGTTTCAGAAACAGAAACCGGACTTGCGTCCGTATCATAGGTATCATATAGGGCATACCCCTCTGCTTCTTTGTCAATCCAGAGAAATTCCCCATCGGGCAGCTTTGCGCTCCATTCCGTAGGCTGTCCGTTGTCATCGTCCATATCATGTACGATATGCCAGTCTAATTCCCCCTCGGAAACATCTGCCGTCTCATTCTGCGCCCGTTCCGCCTCTGCCTGCGCCGCAAGTTCTTTTTTATGCTCGATATATCTTCTTGTCTGGTTGATAAAGCCATTCAGCACTGCCGGGTGGGTATCCACTATCATATCCCTGTTTTCCCACATGGCATACGGCTCGATCTCCTTTGCCCATTCCTTGTTTTCATCGGACAGGCGTACATCCTGCCGCTTATGGGCTACGGAATTTGCAAGCACATAACTTACACGGTCTATGCCATATTCCCTGATGACATCCTCCGCCGTTCCTTTGGGCAGGCGGTAACCGTCAAAATTCTCAGCGATAGCCCGGTCAATGGCATCTTTGCAGGAAACCTTTGTTTCACGCTCCATCTTTGCCTGCGCCTGTTCAAGCTCTCTTTGTGCCTGTTCCTCTTTATACTTTGCATAGGCTTCTTCTCCCTCTGGGAACAAATATTTATCTTCCTCGATCAGTTTGCGGATACGCTTTTCCACTGCTTTCCACGGTAAAACCACTTTTGTGTATGGCTCTGTAATATTGCCTTTTTCCAACCGGATGCCTTTAGAATCATGATTCTCCCAACTGTGATCGTTCCCCGCAAGAGCGTCTGAGCTGCCTCCTATCCCATACTCATGTTTCAGAAATTTAACCGTATCTTCCCTGCTATGCCCTTCCATGTAATAATCATAAATGCGGAAAGAACCATGATGATAGCCGCTGCCCTTGCCAAGCCTGTGGTCTATCTCATCCTGCGTGATAAAATCTTCTTTTTTTATTTCCACATGGTCGGCTACCGGAAAAGTTTTTTTCTGCAAGAGCAGATTGTCAAGCTCTGTCCGAAGTTCCTCTTTGGGCATGACGGAATGAAAACGCAGTTTTTTTTCTCCGCTTTCAAGCTGTGTCAGTGCTTTGTCCATATGAGAAGCTACCATATCCACACCTTCCGGTGTCGATAAAATATCCACTAACTTTGCATGGGAATCCGGATAATTAGCAGCTTTCATCTCCAATTCTTCCGGCATTTCTTCCATGCCATCACGGAAAAAGAAATATAGGTGGTTTGCAATGCGCCCCCGCTCCACCTCATCCACGAGATAGGCTTCATTTGCGCCCATATAAGTACCGTTTTCCACCTGTGAACGTATCTG
>DERU01000006.1 GCA_002361095.1 Lachnospiraceae bacterium UBA3332 | reverse complement strand
CACCAGAATGGCGATGTCCGTGGAATTGGCACCCCGCATACGCATTGCCGTAAATGCCTCATGTCCGGGCGTATCCAGGAAAGTAATCTTCCTTCCGTTAATGGTTACGGTATAAGCGCCGATATGCTGGGTAATACCGCCTGCTTCACGGTCGGTGACATTTGTTTTGCGGATTGCATCCAACAGGGAAGTTTTACCGTGATCGACATGACCCATGACACAGATGACGGGCGGCCTTGTGACCATGGTCTCCTCGCTTTCCTCGTCCTCCTTTAAAAGTTCCTCGATCACATCCACTTTGACTTCTTTTTCGCAGATAATGTCATATTCGATGGCAATGTTTTCCGCGTCCTCATAAGAAACTTCCTGGTTTACCGTCACAATCTTTCCCTGCAGGAAAAGCTTCTTGATGATGGCCGCAGGCTGTAATTTCATCTTTTCCGCCAGTTCTTTGATGGTAATGTTCTCGGGGATGGTGATCACCTTGATGGTTTCTTCCGGTTCTGCCGCTTTGGGTTCGGGCTTGATGAAGCGTCCGGCGCGTTTATTCTTTAAAGTAGCGGCGCTGTCCTCTTCATAGATTGCGTCTTTTTTGGACTTCCTATCCCGATCCTGCTGGTTTAATCTTCTGTCGTCGCGCCGTTTTTCCGTATCCTTTGCCGGAGCCTCCGCCGCAAAGCCTTTGGAAGGAGCCGGCTTTTTGAAGGTATTGTTCTGCCTTCCATCGCCTGCCGGAAAACGTCCGCCATTTGCCCCAGGGCGTCCAGCGCCCGCACCAGCGCGGCCAGGGCCTGCATTGCGATTATAACCCGGATTATCCCTTGCAGGGCCGTTATAACCCGGACGGTTTTGGTCTCTTCTGGGGCCGACGCTTCCCTGGGGCCGGTCCTGGCCGGTTCTGGTGTTTCTGTTGGATGCGCCATTTCTGTCCCCCCTGTCGTTTCTGGATTGGCCATATCTGTTCGTATCGTTTCGGCTGTTGTCGCTTCTTGCGCCATCGTTCCTGGATTGGCCGTATCTGCCGGATTCACTCCTGCCCTGTCCTTTGCCGGAATCATTTCTGGAATGTTCGCCCCGGTTTCTGTTGTCTTCCCTGCCGTCGCCCCGGCCCTCGCTTTTTGTATTGTCGCGGCTCTGCGTTCTCTCACTGCGGTTTACCGTTGTCGGTACGGTCTGATGTTCCACTTTTTCCGCCGCATTTTCAGGTTTGCCTTGTGCCTTTGCCGCTTCCTGCTGTGCCTCAAGGGCGCGCAGGCGTTCCGCGTCCGCTTTTTTCTGCGCCTCAATTTCCAATGCTTTTGCGGCGCGCTCTGCCCGCTCCATCGCTTCTTTTGCGGCGCGTTCGATGCTTAAAAGCTTTTCATCCGGTATTACCGGCTGGCTGGGTTTGGTTAAAGGACGGATCAGCGGCCGGTTTTCCGTGCGGATGGCATTATTGTTTGCGCGATTTCCAAAGCCTTTTGCGTCGCGTCTTTTATTATCGTAGTTTTTTGCGTTACCGCTTTTTTGCTCCCTGTTTCTTGCGTCCGTACTGCGGTTTTCGCCCTTTTTGCCGTCGTTTCCCCGTCCGCCGCTTTTTTTGTCATTGTTTCCGAAAACATTTCCTTTCATACGGCTGTTTTGGGGATTGTTCACGACAATTATTTTGGATTTTTTCTGCGGTTTTGCCTGCTCGCCTTTTTTTTCACGGGCCAAAGTAGACTGGGGGGACTCTTTGGCGCCGGATTCTTCCGTTTTCTCCACCTGCATCATCCTTTCTGGCTGTTCTGGCTTTGCCTGCCCTGCGCTTTTTTCCTCTTTTTTTGGCGCGGCATCCGATACTTCCTGCTTTGGCGCGCTTTCAGGGGCTGCTTTTTGGGAAAACTTCCTCTTTACCCATTCCACGGCTTCCCCCTCAATGGAACTTTGCGGTGCTTTTACATCCATTCCCCGTTCCTGCAGGAACGAGAGAATTTCTTTACTCTTAATTTCCAATTCTTTTGCAAGTTCATGTACCTTTATTTTTGCCATGCCGCTACCTCCGTCTCATTCCCGGCTTCCTCCAGATGTTTCCTCAGGCTCTTGGCAAACCCGTCGTCGCACACCGCAAGGCAAGCCCGCATCTCTTTTCCCATCGCACGTCCCAGTTCTTCCTTGGTCCCGAATTCAAAATAAGGTACTCGGTAAAACTCACACATATTACGAAAGTTTTTCTTGGTATTGTCCGAGGCATCCATAGCTATGATGACAAGACAGGCCTTCCCGTTTTTGACGGAATTCTCCGTCATGAATTCGCCGCTTGCAATCCTTCCAGCTTTCGTGGCAAGCCCCAGCGTAGAAAATACTCTATTCAGTCTCACTCTCTCCAAACTCCCTTTCCAGGCTGTCATAAACCTCATCCGGAATAGTGGTCTTAAAGGAACGTTCCAATCCCCTGCATTTCCGGGCCTTTTGCAAACATTCCATCCGTTTACAAAGATAAGCCCCCCTGCCGTTTTTTCTTCCGGTCATATCTAAAATCATGGAACCTTCCGGCGTCTTTACGACCCGCATCATGCTCCTTTTGTCATACATTCCGTTGCAGCCCACACATTGTCTTACAGGAACTTTTTTAGGCATTTTCATCCTCCCCTAAAAATCCTGCACCGGCATTTCCCTCATAGGACTCTTCCGTTTCGCCGCCCTGCGCTTCCAAAAATCCTTCCTCCGCATATGTTTCTTCGTCCTGGAAGTTTTCTTCGTCGCTTTCGAAAAGTGCGTCTTCCTCTTCATAGTCCTCGTCATATTCATCTTCATCGTAATCGTTTACGTAATCTTCATACCGGAAACCCGGAGCGTCTTTAGCCTGGGTCTCTGATTTGATGTCAATCTTGTAGCCGGTCAGCCGGGCCGCCAGCCTTGCGTTTTGCCCCTCCTTGCCGATGGCCAGTGAAAGCTGGTAATCGGGAACGACGACCTTGGCCGTTCTTTCATCCGGATCCGCATATACCGCAACGATCTTTGCAGGCGACAAGGCGTTTTGGATCAGATTTCCGGGATTTTCATCCCAGCAGACAATGTCGATCTTTTCCCCGCGCAGTTCGTCCACAATGGCGTTTACGCGGGAGCCGTTCATCCCGACGCATGCCCCCACGGCATCCACATTGGGATTGTTGGACCATACCGCCATTTTGGTACGGCTTCCGGCCTCCCTGGCAATGCTCTTGATTTCCACCGTGCCGTCCCGGATTTCCGTCACCTCGGATTCAAACAAACGTTTTACCAGTTCCGGGTGGGTACGGCTAACCAGAATGCGGGGGCCTTTCGGTGTGTTTTTCACTTCCAGAATGTAAACTTTAATGCGCTCCGTAGGCTTAAAGTTTTCCCCTTTCACCTGCTCGCTCTCGTTGAGGAGCGCATCCGCTTTCCCCAGGTTCACGCTGATATTGCGTCCCAAATACCGTTGCACCACACCGGTCACGACATCTTTTTCCTTTTCAAAATACTGGTTATAGACGACGCTTCTTTCTTCTTCACGGATTTTTTGCAAAATAACGTTTTTGGCATTCTGGGTCGCAATGCGTCCAAACTCTTTGGATTTGATTTCCACATGGATAACATCCCCGACTTGCGCCTTTTTGGAAAGTTCCTGTGCCGACTGCAGCGGAATCTGCAGACAGTCGTCCTCCACATCCTCCTCCGATTCCACCACTTCCTTCTCCGCATAGCACAAAAAATCACAGGTGTCGCGGTCAATTTCCACTTTTACATTGTCTGCCTTCCCAAAATGCTGTTTGCAGGCTGTGATCAGTGAATTCTCGATCGCTTCAAATAAGGTTTCTTTACTGATTTCCTTCTCCTTTTCCAGGATATCCAGTGCTTCTTTCAACTCCTTGTTCATCTCATCCTCCATTATCAAAAATCAAATGCCAATCGGATTAATGCAACTTCTTTTCTCATAAATTCCATTTCTTTTTCCGAAGTCTCAATGACAATCCGGTCTGCGTCAAAATTTTTGAGTATCCCGGAAAAGTCTTTGCATTTTTCTATTGGCTTGTATAGCCGGATTTCCACTTTTTGCCCAAGGCTTTTCTCCAAATGTTTGTCTTTTTTCAGCGCCCTCCCAAGGCCGGGGGAACTGACCTCCAAAATGTAGGCGTCCGCTATAAAGTCCGCACTGTCCAGACTGTCGGACAACGCCCTGCTTACGCGTTCGCAGTCACCGATATCCACCCCCTGTGGCTTGTCGATGTAAACCCGCAGATACCAGTCGCTTCCCTCTTTCACATATTCCACATCATAAATCTCCACGCCTTCTTTCTCTGTAATCGGAAGCAGAAGCCGTTCGGTCTGCGTCTCATAATCTTCCCTCCTTGACATTTCATCACCTCCCCAATGCCGGTTGCCGTCATCTACAATAAAGAAGAGTGGGTTTGCAGCCCACTCTTACGCTAGTAACACTTTATCTTCCTTACTTTACCACATTTCCCCAAACATTACAAGACCAAATTCAAAATTTTTACAGCGAGTTGTAACAGTTCAGCCCCAATGGCTGCAGCCTAAGGCGGGAGGCAGGCACGCGAACCGGGAAACCGGCAGCAGAGGATCCGCAG
>DERU01000232.1:4687-4873 GCA_002361095.1 Lachnospiraceae bacterium UBA3332 | reverse complement strand
AATAAGATCAACCAATGGTTTAAGAACGAGGTCAAGGAAGAAAATATCCTGAAAGGGAAGGAACTTTTTTATTCTTACTGCAAAGCCCGCAACATCAATCTGGGGGATGTCATGAAGACAGAGTACCAGAATGCCGTGATGAAAAAATACGGTTTCATGGATTGGGATTCCGTGCTGGCGGCCATC
>DERU01000232.1:4170-4386 GCA_002361095.1 Lachnospiraceae bacterium UBA3332 | reverse complement strand
TGGGATTCCGTGCTGGCGGCCATCGGACACGGCGCATTAAAAGAGGGGCAGATTGCCAACCGGATGCAGGAACTGTGGGAAAAAGACCATCCCAGAATTGTATCCAACGAAGAGGTTTTGGCTGC
Source organism: Lachnospiraceae bacterium UBA3332 (assembly GCA_002361095.1). GTDB lineage: Bacteria > Bacillota > Clostridia > Lachnospirales > Lachnospiraceae > Gallintestinimicrobium. The sequence continues at coordinate 4,261 of DERU01000232.1, read as the reverse complement.
CGTTGCGGAAAACAGCGAAAGTCATAACCTGCGCATGCAGGGCAAGGGCAAAAACGGTATTGTGGTCAAGGGAATCCATGATGTGGCGGTA
>DERU01000232.1:0-3850 GCA_002361095.1 Lachnospiraceae bacterium UBA3332 | reverse complement strand
GGGGACGAGATCGTGGGCTTTATCACTAGGGGACGCGGCATTTCCATCCATCGCACGGACTGTATCAATATACTGAATCTGCCGCAGATTGAGCGGCCGCGCCTCATTGAAGCGGAATGGGAGCAGACGGACGGGGTGACGCAGGGGGAAAAATATATCACGGAAATCAGTATTTATGCTTATGACAGAAGCGGGCTTTTGGCGGATATCACAAAAACGCTGTCGGAGGGCAATGTGGATATTCTTTCCCTGAATACCAGAACCAATAAACAGGGGGTTGTTACGATTGTGATTTCCTTTGAGATCAGCGGCAGGGAGGAACTGGGCCATATCGTGACCCGGCTGCGCAGTGTGGGGAATGTGATTGATATCGGGCGGACTACCGGCTGAGGAAAAGAGGGGTTTATGTCAGACATTAAAATCGGGCGTATAACGCTGGGAGTGTGCGCCACCAATTGTTATTTTTTATATCGTGAAGGCGGCAAAGATGTGGTTTTTGTGGATCCGGGCGACCGGGGAGAGGACATTTATGAAGCTTTGCGGGCAAAAGGACTGCACGTGGCGGCGATTCTTTTGACCCACGGACATTTTGACCATATTTGGGGGGCGGAGAAGCTGCGGGAGCTTTCCGGCGCAAAAATATATGCGCTGGAGGCGGAAAAGGTGGTCTGTCAGGATCCTTATGTGAATGTTTCCGCGCAGGCGGGCAGGAAAGCGACGATCCTGCCGGATGAATGGCTTGCGGACGGGCAGGAACTTTCGATGGCGGGGATTTTGCTGCGGGTGATTGCGACTCCCGGCCACACGGTGGGAAGCTGCTGCTATTATGTGCCGGAAGCCGGATTTCTGATTGCGGGGGATACGCTGTTTGCGGCATCTGTGGGGAGGACGGATTTCCCTACCGGCAGTATGGGCAAATTAATCCGTTCCATCAAGGAGAAACTGTTTGTACTGCCGAAGGAGACCAAAGTCTATCCGGGGCATGGGGAGGAAACCACCATCGGCGCAGAACAGCAGTACAATCCCTTTTGTGTGTAAGGAATCGAAAAAATGATTACAGTGACGCTCAATGAAGACAGTTATGCATATGACATTCATTCTTTGGTAAAGGCCTTTTACCCGGAACAGGAAGTAAAGGTGTTTGTGGAGGGGGAAAAAGACTTGGCAGGCGATCCGGGCCTGCCGGCTTTTTTTGTACATTTTTATCCGGACCGGATTTGCGCCGGACTTTGCAGGGAAGAACCGGGACAAGGCAGCGGAAAGCAGGAGGCCCAAAGGGTGTCCAGGGAGGAGGGACAGTGGCTGTGTAAGCTGACTGCGCCCGGCGACCGGGTACAGACTAAGAACGACTTAAAGCAGCTTTTATACGGGATATTGGGACAATGTACAAATAAACGGCTGCCCTGGGGAACACTGACGGGGATCCGGCCGGTCAAGATTGCCATGCAGCTTTTGGAGCAGGGTAAGACGGAAGAAGAGATTTTGGAACATATGCGCAGGGTCTATCTGACATCCGGACAAAAGGCGGCGCTTTCCGCAGAGATTGCAAAGAAGGAAAGAAAGATTTTGTCCGGCATTCATTGTGGGAACGGATATAGCCTTTACATCGGAATTCCGTTTTGCCCTACGACCTGTCTGTATTGTTCCTTTACTTCGTTTCCCATCTGTGTCTGGAAAGACCGGGTGGGGGAGTACCTGGATGCGTTGGATAAGGAAATGGATTTTGTGAAGGAGATCTATGGGGGCAAGACCCTGGACAGCGTATATATCGGCGGGGGAACCCCAACGACGTTGGACGCCCGGCAGCTGGAACGGCTGTTGGATAAAGTGCGCCGTACCTTTGACCTTGACGGGGCGCTTGAGTTTACCGTAGAGGCGGGACGGGCGGACAGCATCACGGCCGATAAGCTGGAGGTGATGAAACGATACGGCGTCGGCCGCATCAGTGTGAATCCGCAGACAATGAACCAACGCACATTGGAAGTAATCGGCAGGCAGCATACCGTGGAACAGGTGGAGCAGGCTTTTTATATGGCGCGCGGTGCCGGCTTTGATAATATTAATATGGATTTGATCCTGGGGCTTCCCGGGGAAAACGAATCGGATGTGGCCTATACGATGGAACGGATCCGCAGGCTTGCCCCGGACAATCTGACGGTTCATTCGCTTGCCGTCAAAAGGGCTTCCCGTTTGAGCCAGTGGATCTTGGAAAACGGTCTTTCGCAGATGCATAACACGGACAGGACGATGGAGATTGCGGAACAGTCGGCGCGGGCGTTGGGAATGGCGCCTTACTATCTGTACCGGCAGAAAAATATGTCCGGCAATTTTGAGAATGTGGGATATGCCAAAGAAGGAAAAGAGGGAATTTATAATATCCTTATCATGGAGGAGAAACAGACCATAGTTGCCTGCGGAGCCGGGAGCATATCGAAAAAGGTGTACTCTGACGGACGCATTGAGCGGTGCGAGAATGTGAAGGATGTTTCCCAATATATCGAGAGAATCGGGGAAATGATAGAAAGAAAACGTGTGTTATTAAAAGATTAACAATTCAAAATTTGAGTAAAAAATGTTGAGTATGATGCGGATTTGGGGTACAACAAAGATACCAAAAGTCCAACAAAATCAGCGTAAATCCACAGATTCCTGAGGAGCGTTTCGGAAATAATCGAAGCGCTCTCTTTTTCCCTAAATGGCATCATGTCCCCTTTACAACGCCGGATGATGAAAGAGCTTCTTGCACATTTGGATGAACTCAACATTCATATCAAAAATCTGGATGACGAGATTGATAACTTCATGAAGCCGGAAGAAAAACAGGTATCAGAGGCAATCCAGGATGTGACTGGTATAGGAAACACCAGTGCGCAGGCGGTCATTTCGGTCATAGGTTCTGATATGAGCCGTTTTCCAACAGACAAACATATTTCATCCTGGGCAGGATTATGTCCCGGTGATAATGAGAGCGCCAAAAAGAGAAAATCCGGCAAGACCAGAAAAGGAAACGCTCTTTTACGGACTACATTAATTACCTGTGCACATGCTGCTGTAAAAAACAAGAAATCCTACTTCTATGCGCAGTATATGAGGATCAGCGCCCACCGAGGACCAAAGCGTGCGTATGTGGCAGTCGCCCATTCCATGCTTATTGCGATATATCACATCCTTAAGGATGGCGTTGTTTTCAAAGATCTCGGAGCTGACTATTACAACCAGTTCAATAAGGAACGTAAAATCAATGCGTACCTCAAAAAGTTAAAAGCGCTTGGTTGGGAGGCTCCAGTAACTGCCGCATAACCTGTCAGCCAAGTTCAAAATTAACCTTTTAAAGCTTGATAGGGGAAGTCTGCGCTTTTTTTGCTACCCGGAAGTTTTGGTTTCATAGTAAGGGGCGACAGCAATGCTGCCGCCCTGTTATCTTTGCCGGAGAAAAAACCGACAGGCATGGAACAATCACAGCGAGGGATAATTACGAACTGACAGGAAATCCCCCTATGTGCGTGGACGTGGAGCGTTTATGTGAGGGCGCAAATTCTCAGATACCTTTTAATGCTGATAAAATCAATATAATCGTATAGTTTTTAAGTATTCTCCCTTTTCGGAAAAGTGTTCCCATTGCTTAAAGTCTGAAATAAATGGCGTATTTTTACATAGGATTATTGAATCTGCACTTACCTGACAGTTCTTCGAACTTGAAGTTTTCAAACTGTTTTAGCCTTCTCTAAAACAATAAACTAACATCTCCATAAATACAAATGCGAAGTACTCCAATGATGATCAAATGGATTGGATAATATAGATAAAAAAACCACTTCATCCATTTTGCCTTCCCTTTTTCGCCATTGTA
>DERU01000170.1:5031-5334 GCA_002361095.1 Lachnospiraceae bacterium UBA3332 | reverse complement strand
TGCCATTGGGGGCTGAACTGTTATCCAACGTGAAAAAAATATCCATATCGGATTGACAAATGTGTTTTATTTATATATAATGTACTTGTTCAATAAGTACATTATTAAACAATGGAGGACATCGTGGAAATCATCATAAGCAGTAATACGAGCAAGCCCATTTATGAGCAGATAACGGCACAGGTCAAAGCCCTCATTATGAGCGGTAAATTGCGGACAGGCGACCCGATTCCCTCAATGCGGGCATTGGCGAAATCAATCCATGTCAGTGTCATTACGGTTCAAAAAGCATATGAGGATTTG
>DERU01000170.1:645-4695 GCA_002361095.1 Lachnospiraceae bacterium UBA3332 | reverse complement strand
GTTCAAAAAGCATATGAGGATTTGCAGAGGGACGGATTTATTGAGACAACCGTCGGCAGGGGAAGTTTCGTATCTGCCCAAAATAAAGACTTTTACCAGGAGGAGCGGCAGCGGCTGGCGGAGGAGCATTTGCAGGAAGCCGCCGATATCGGGCGGACAAGCGGAATATCGTTGGAAAAGCTCGTTGAACTCTTAACGATGTTTTATCAGGAGGAGGACTAACCATGGACGCAATTTTACAGGTGGACAATTTGACCAAGCACTACGCCGGTTTTCTATTGGATCATGTTTCATTTTCCGTTCCCAAAGGAACGATCATGGGACTGATCGGTGAAAACGGGGCCGGGAAAAGCACCACGATCAACGCGATTCTCGATCTTGTCCATAAAGACGACGGTACCGTCACGTTTTGGGGACAGGAATTATCGTCATCAAAACAGTTAAAAGAGGATATCGGCGTGGTATTTGACGGGATCAATTTTTATGAGACTTTAACCCCCGCTAAAGTCGGCAAGATTTCCAGGGCTGCCTATAAACAGTGGGACGGATATTTATATCAGGATTTCCTGAAACGCTTTTGCCTTCCGGCAGACAAAGAGATTAAAACGCTCTCCAAGGGAATGAAAATGAAGCTGTGTATAGCCGCCGCCCTTTCCCATAAGCCGAAGCTGTTGATTTTGGACGAAGCGACCGGAGGACTTGATCCTGTTATGCGTGATGATATTCTGGATGTTTTTCTGGAATTTGTGCAGGACGAAAACCATTCCATTTTAATGTCCTCCCATATCACAACGGATTTGGAGAAGGTAGCCGATTATATTACCTTTATACATCAGGGGAAAATGCTTTTTTGCAAAACAAAGGATGAACTGCGCTATCAATACGGCATAATCCGCTGCGGGGCGGATCTTTTTTCCCAAATTGATAAAACGGAAATCCTTGCGTACCGTAAAGATGATTACCAATGGAATGTGCTTGTAGCCGATAAGGAAAAAGCCGCAGGAAAATATAAAAACGCAATCGTGGACAACGCAACGGTTGACGACATTCTGCTATTGTATGTGAAGGGGGAACAGGTGAAATGAAAAGTCTTGTTTTAAAAGATTTATACAATATCGGGCACAATGCAAAGACCATGCTCTTTATTCTTGCGGTGTTGGCTGTCGCCTTTATTCCGACTTCCGGCGCGTCGGGGTATATTTTTATAAGTGCGGTTTTGTGCGGCATGATGATTGTGACGACATTTGCGTTTGACGACCAGTCCAAATGGACGCGGTATGCGATGATAATGCCCCTGTCAAAGAAAGATTTGGTGGCCGCAAAATTTGTCGTACTGGCAATCTTTTGCACAATCGGGACGCTGCTCGGACTGGCGCTCAGCGCTGTCGGTATGTTTATCGCAGAAAAAGGTCCTTTGGATTTTGCCGCAATTGGAGAACTTTTGTTTTTGGCTTTGGCAGCCTGGGCAGTATCTTTTATCATTGGCGGTATGGCAATTTTGCTTGTGCTCAGGTATGGGGCGGAAAAAGGGCGCGTATTATTGCTGGTATCGTTCCTGATTCCGGCGTCCGTCTGCTTTGGGGTGTATCAACTGCTTGTTTTATTGGGGGTTGTCATGACGGACCGGCTTATCTTCGGCCTGCTGTGCGGTTCCCCCGCCATTGCGTTTCTCTGGTGTTATGTGATGTATCAAATCAGCTGCCGGATTTTTGCAAGACAGGAATTGTGACTGCCGGCAAGCCGTTTTGCCGTTCCCCACAGGGAAAAAGCCCCGGTTTTGGCGATGCCTTTTTGGCGGGTCAAAGCCGGGGATTTTTCCCTTGCCATGGTTTTTTTGTGTCTGCGGTTATAATGCGGACAGGCGTTTACGGTGAACGTATGGAACCGTAACCTTCTGCATGACGGTATGGCGGAGGGTTAAACCGGGAAATTAGCGGATATGATAATAGGGAATGCGGCAAGAAAAAGGAGGAACGGTATGGAAAGGAAAACGATTGAGGATTTATATTACGGCAGGCTGCATCCGTTGGATGTGAAAGTGTGCGAGGAGGTTTGCAGGGCGCAGGAGAAGGGGCTGGTGAAAAGCGCGGCGTGTTTTGCGGAAAAACTTCCGCCGGCCTTACGGCAGGAATTTGAAAACATTTGCAGACAGGAGAGTACAGCGGACGAAATCCTGCACCGCGACGCGTTTGTCCGGGGGTTTCAGCTGGGGCTGCGGCTGGCGGCAGAGTGTTACGGTTCGGAAGGCTGAAGCATTTTCCGGGTACGCTTTCACAAAAATCAGTTTTGCGGCCGGGGCGGGAGGGCGTGGACGCCGGGAGGGACAACGGCCCTTCCCCACTCCGTGAAAAGCAACCCTGCAAAATTGATTTTTGTGGTATGTTTCAGAACCGCCTTGTGGAGGAGGGGGGAATCTGCTATACTGGAGTGGGTTTGAAAAATGCTTTAAAATGGGAGCGGATCGGAAGAACAAAGAGGTGTGGACGAGGGGACGGCGGTATAATGGGGAAGCAAAAAGACAATAAGACAAATGCGATGCGCATTCTGGATAACAGAGGCATTTCTTATAGTCATTATACATATGACTGTGAAGAGTTTGTGGACGGTATGCAGATTGTGGAAAAGCTGGGGCTGGATCCCGGGAAGGTTTACAAGACATTGGTGACGCAAAATACCCGGGGGGAGCATTTTGTGTTTGTGATTCCGGTAAAAAAGGAATTGGATTTAAAAAAAGCGGCCAGGACGGTCGGGGAAAAATCCCTTGCGATGATTCCGGTGAAGGATATCTGTAAGGTTACCGGATACATCCGGGGCGGCTGTACGGCCATAGGGATGAAGAAGCAGTACCGGACGGTGATCGATTCGTCCGCGCTGGCGTTGGAAACCATGGTGGTAAGCGGCGGAAGGATCGGTCTGCAGATGGAACTTGCACCGAATGATCTGGCCGGGGCGGCGGACGCAGTGTTCGCGGAAATTACAGGATAGCTTTGCGGCGGGACGACGGTTTTATAAGGAGGGAGCGACGGTCATGGAGCAGGATGAAAAGAAAATAAGAAAGGCGCAAAAAGCGCGGATAAAGGCCAGGGCGAAACGTTATAAAAAAATAAATAACGGATTAGATTTATGCCTGATCTTTTCCTGTTTTATCGTATGCCTTGCGGCTGCGGTTTTTAGGGGAATCCGGGGGGAGTCTGCGTGAGGACAGGGAAGGAATAGGAAGGCAGGTTTATGGTTTTGGGGCAGGATATCCTGCGGACGGGAGAAAAAATGGCGGACAAAAAGATTATGGATTATGAAACGGTGGCATTGGACGAGCGGGAAAAGGCAGTGGTCATAATCGACCAGACGAAGCTGCCCGGCAGGACGGAACTGATCCGGCTGCATAGCGCGCAGGAGATTTGGGACGCAATTTATCTGTTAAAAGTCCGGGGCGCCCCGGCTATCGGCGTGGCGGCGGCGTTCGGGATTTATGTGCTGGCAGACGCTATGCAGACGCAGGATTATGATTCGTTTTTACGGGAATTTCAAAAACAGAAGGCATATCTGGATTCCGCCCGTCCTACGGCGGTCAACCTGTCCTGGGCATTAAAGCGCATGGAGAAAGTGGTGCTTGCAAACCGGGATAAAGAGGTGGGACAGATCAAGGAACTTTTGCGGCGGGAAGCGCTCGCCATCAAGGAGGAGGACATTTGGGTATGTAAAACCATCGGGGAATATGGCTTAAGCCTTGTAAAGCCCGGGGACGGGATTTTGACCCACTGCAACGCGGGACAGCTTGCCACCAGTAAATACGGTACCGCGACGGCCCCTATCTATCTGGGGCAGGAGAGGGGCTATCATTTCCGAGTGTTTGCCGATGAGACAAGGCCGCTTTTACAGGGCGCGCGCCTGACCTCCTATGAACTATACGCGTCCGGTGTGGATGTGACGCTGATTTGCGATAATATGTCCGCCACCGTCATGAAAAACGGCTGGGTCAACGCCGTGTTTGTGGGCTGCGACCGGGTGGCGGCAAACGGGGATACGGCCAACAAAATCGGCACCAGCGGC
>DERU01000170.1:0-330 GCA_002361095.1 Lachnospiraceae bacterium UBA3332 | reverse complement strand
CGGGGATACGGCCAACAAAATCGGAACCTCCGTGGTGGCTGCGGTAGCAAAGCGCTATCATGTGCCGGTGTACATCTGCGCCCCCACTTCCACCATTGATATGCATACGCCTACCGGCGCGGACATCCATATCGAACAGCGGCCCGCAGAGGAGGTGACGCGGATGTGGTATAAGGAGCCCATGGCCCCGGAGGGGGTGAAAGTATTTAATCCGGCTTTCGACGTGACGGACAACGACCTGATCGCCGCTATCGTGACGGAATACGGCATTGCTTATCCGCCTTATACCCAATCCCTGCAGGAAATTTTCCGGAAAAAGGCGGGGGAAAA
>DERU01000004.1 GCA_002361095.1 Lachnospiraceae bacterium UBA3332 | reverse complement strand
CCGATAGATTGGGAAACTTTTATTATAGAAAACACCAAACGTATTTGTCGTTTCCTAAAGGGTAATGTAAAAAACGGGGGAAGGGGCGGCTGTGAAAAAGACGATTATAATCAATCGGGTTCCGGTTGTCTATGAATTGCAATATAAGAATGTAAAGAGGATTAATCTGCGCATCCACAGGGACGGAGGCGTGCATGTCTCGGCCAACCGTTTTGTGGGGCAGGAGCAGATCGAAGGGTTTCTCATTCAGAACGGCGCGTTTATTTTGGAAACATTGGAGCGGTTTGGGCGCATGCGGGAAGCCGGAGACGGTATGACTATGGGAAAAAACCGCCAATATGAGAACGGAGACTGTCTGTATCTGGGGGGAAATCCTTACCGCTTACAGGTGATAAGCGGCCGCAGGGAGTCTGTGGAGGAACTTGGGGACGTTCTTTTGCTGACGCAAAAAGATCTTTCGGATGCCGGACGGCGGAAACGGATGGTGGAGAAATTTTTGTCCGGACGGTGCAAAGGGGAGATTGAGGCCATTTGTAAAAAAGTGTATCCGGATTTTGCAAAGCTTGGCGTATCTTGGCCGGAAATCCGGATACGGAGTATGGTATCCCGCTGGGGAAGCTGTCAGCCGGCCAAGGGCGTGCTGACCTTTGCGCGGCAATTGACGGAGGTACCGGGAAGTTGTGTCGAGTATGTAGTGGTACATGAATTTGCCCATTTTATTTACCCGGATCATTCCCCGCGCTTTCATGCTTTTTTGTCTGAGATCATGCCGGACTGGAAGGAGCGGTGCAAGCTGCTCAACAGCCGGGCATGGGTGAAGTAGCGAGGACTTTCCGGATGTCTTTTACGCTGTCAAAGATCCAGGTAGGCTTGGTGTTTCCCGATTCGATATCCTGCAGCGTGGACTCGCCGGACAGTACACAGACGGTATCCACCCCGGCGTTGACGCCTGCGGCGATATCCGTGTAAAGCCGGTCGCCGACGATGACGGCATCCGCCGCCCTGATTTTGAGCATCTGCAGTACGCAGTCCACCATGACAGGCTCCGGTTTTCCGATAAAAAACGGGGTTTTACCGGTGGCGTTTTTTAACATGATACTCATGGATCCGCAGTCGGGAATGTAGCCGAAGCTGACCGGACAGACCAGATCCGGATTGGTGGCCAGATAGGCTACGTCCCGGCCCAGCATTATACAGGTATTGCGGATTTTTTCCGATGTGTTTTCCGTGTCAAAACCGATGAGCACCACCGTCGCCCGGTCATCCACATGCGTTACAACCGGTATGCCGGAATCGGATAACTCCCTGACCAGGGAACGCGTACCCATGCAATAGACGGTTTGGCCGGGATAATGCTTTTTCAGGTAAAAGGCGGTTGCCTGGCTGGAAGTATAAAAATGGGAGGCATCGGCATGAATGCCCATGCCGTTTACTTTTTTCACATAGTCCGCCACGGATTTGGAGGAATTGTTTGTGATAAAAATATAACGTCCCCCGTTTTTTTCGATCTGCGCAAGAAAGTCCAATGTGCCGTCAAAAATCCGGTTTTCATTATAAATCGTTCCGTCCATATCCAGAAGGAAGAGCTTTTTATCAAGGAGGGCGTCAGCATTTTTTCCCTGTTTATCGGTCATGATCTGTTATCTCCTATGTTACAACCAGACGGTGCTTTTATGGTTGGTAAAAAAGTTTTGTATAAGCAGTATAACACAGGTCAGAAGAGTTTTACAAGCATCATCACCGCACCCAGTACGGCGAGCACGATACCCGTCATACGGTTCAGGGTTTTGGCGTCGGCTTTGTTGGCAATCCTGGCGGCTGCCTGTGCGCCGATAAGGGTGGCAGCGATGCAAATAACAAAGGCGGCGGGATCGGGGAGACCGCCGATGGCAAAGTGGGAGGCGGCGCCTGTAAATGCGGTGAAAGCCATGATAAAAACGCTGGTACCGACTGCCGTTTTCAGTTCATACCCAAGGACGCTGGTGAGGATCAGAAGCATCATCATACCGCCGCCCGCGCCGATAAAACCGCAGATAAAACCGATGACGGTGCCGGAAAGCAGGGATTGGACAAATTTCTGCCGGGCGGTTTTGGAGGCCTGTACTTCTTTGGTAGTCATGACAGGTTTGATGATGAATTTCATGCCGAGAAGGAAGGTCATAAAGACGGACATGTTGCCCATGGCAGTGCCGGGGACTTTGGAGGCGATGAAGCTTCCGAAAAGGGTGAAAAGCAGTACGGTGAGCAGCATGACCAGCCCGTTTTTGATATCCAGGTTTTTGTTTTTCCCGTAAGTATAAGCGCTGGCCGCAGAAGCCAGTACGTCGGAGGCCAGCGCGATGCCTACCGCTTCATAGGGCTCAAAGCCAAGAAAGGTGATGAGCATGGGGGAAATAACGGCGGCGGCGGACAGGCCGGCAAATCCGGTGCCGATACCGGCGCCTAACCCCGCGATGATGCATACGATAAGTTTGCTCAGCATGATTCCAAATTCTCCTTTATGTTTTTGAACAGCTTTTCCATCAAGAGGTCAAGGGTACGGCGTTCTTCCGGTGTAAAACTACCGAAAGCGCAGGCCATAAATTCCCGCTGGTTTGCCTGCGCGTCCGCCACGACGGCGCTTGCGGCCGGAAGGATGGACAGGCGCAGGATGCGCCTGTCCTTTTGGTCTTCATAGCCGGTAAGAACACCCTGCCGGATCAGGGAATCCACCGCCTTGGACACACAGGATTTGGGGAGCAGCCGCAGTTCGCAGATTTCTTTTGCGGTGTTATAATCCGGATTGTTGGCCAGGAACAGAAGAATATTCACCTCTATGGGGGATAGGCCGTAACGTTTGGCCATTCCTTTGATTTTCTTGGCATAAAGTCTCCGGAACTGGCTGCCGAAAAGCAGCGCTTCAGTGGGTTGCAGCATCGGTTTGCGCCTCCTGCTTCTTCAGCAAAATTTCCATAAATTCGTCCCCGGTAATGGTTTCGTGGTCATACAGGTATTTGGCAAGTTCATGAAGCTTGGGCAGATTCTCCTGCAGGATTTTTGCGGCTTTTTCATGTTGGGCACGGACAACGGCGACGGTTTTTTGGTCAATTTTGGTCTGGGTTTCTGCGGAACAGGCCAGGGAAGTGTCACCTCCAAGATACTGGTTGGAGACGGTTTCCATGGCGACCATGTCAAATTCATCGCTCATGCCGTAACGGGTAATCATGGCCCGGGCAAGCTTTGTGGCCTGCTCAATATCGTTGGAAGCGCCTGTGGTGACGGAATGGAAAATCAATTCTTCCGCCGCCCGTCCTCCCGTAAAGGTGGCAATTTTATTTTCCAGTTCTTCTTTGGACATCAGAAAATGCTCTCCGTCCTCCACCTGCATGGTGTAACCCAAAGCGCCGCTGGTACGGGGAATGATGGTGATTTTGTGTACGGGCGCGGAATTGCTTTGCATGGCGGCCACCAGCGCATGTCCGATTTCATGGTAAGAGACGATGAGTTTCTCCTTTTCGGACAACACACGGTTTTTCTTCTGGTAGCCTGCGATGACGACTTCGATGCTTTCCTCCAGATCCGCCTGGTTGGCGAAGCGCCGGCCGCTTCGGACGGCGCGCAGCGCGGCCTCATTGACAATATTGGCAAGTTCTGCGCCGGATGCGCCGGACGCGGCTTTGGCAATGTCGTGGAAATTTACGTTATCCGATATTTTGATTTTTTTCGCATGCACTTTGAGGATATCCTCGCGGCCCTGCAGATCGGGTAATTCCACGGGGATCCGCCGGTCAAAACGTCCGGGTCTGGTCAGGGCGGGATCCAGGGAATCGGGCCGGTTGGTAGCGGCCAGAATCACAACGCCTTTGGAGCCGTCGAAGCCGTCCATTTCGGTGAGCAGCTGGTTGAGTGTCTGTTCCCGTTCATCGTTTCCGCCGATGTTGCCGTCGCGTTTTTTCCCGATAGTATCGATCTCGTCGATAAAAACGATACAGGGCGCCTTTTCATTGGCCTGCCGGAACAGGTCGCGCACTTTTGCAGCGCCCATGCCGACAAACATTTCCACAAATTCGGAACCGGAGATGGAAAAAAATGGTACTTCCGCTTCCCCGGCTACGGCTTTGGCGAGCAGGGTTTTCCCGGTTCCGGGAGGTCCCACAAGCAGCGCGCCCTTTGGCATGGAAGCGCCGATATCGCGGTATTTGTCCGGGTTGTGTAAAAAGTCTACAAGTTCTGTCAAAAGTTCTTTTGCCTCATCTTCTCCCGCGACATCCGAAAATTTGATGCCGGTGGAGGATTTTACATAAATTTTGGCATTGCTTTTGCCGAAGGACATGGCGCCGCCGGGGCCTCCGGTTATATTTTTGGCCATCCATTTCTGCAAAAGAAGCCCAATGCCGAAAAAGATCAGGGCGGGCATGATCAGCCCCACGAGAAGACTCATCAGCGGAGACTGCCGGGTCGGGATGGCGCTTGCAAATTCGGCTCCGGATGTGTAAATACGGTTTACCAGTTCGTCGCTCATGTTTATGATACCGGTTTTACAGGTCTGGGAGCGGTCGCTGTCCGGAATTTTTACCGTATAATAAATGGTGTAGTTTTGCGCGTCGAATTCTACCTGCTCCACTTGGTGGGAATCCAGGTTCATGAGAAAATCGCTGTAGCTGGTTTCCCGGATGCTGCGTTCTAAAAGGCCCGGAAAAACAAAGATGTTCAACAGGAAAATGAGGAGCAGCGCGCCCAGCGCATATGCGCCCAATACTTTCTGCGGCTTTTTGTTGTCGTTGGTAGTCATGAATGGTTCCTCCTTTTGCTCGTTAGTTTCCGCCGAAACTGTTTCGATAGAAACTATTATCCCACTTTTTGGGGGAAATACAATTAAACAGAAAGAAAAAATACTAAAAAAAGAATAAAGGTTATATGTAACAGTTCAGCCCCCAATGGCAGCAGCTTAAGGCGGGAGGCAGGC
>DERU01000311.1:501-9569 GCA_002361095.1 Lachnospiraceae bacterium UBA3332 | reverse complement strand
TCACCCCTAACCCCTTGACGCAATCTGGATTTTATGGTATATATTGAACTGGTAAAGTAGAAGAAATTCAACATAATGTGAAAGGACGGAATTGTATAGACCTGGTGAAATTTCGGTTTATAGTGAATCGTCTTATCCTCCACAAAGGCATCCTGCTGCCATACCGCCTCATAAATTTCCTGCCGGGTAAACACCTTTTTGGGATGTCCCGCCAAAAGTTCCACAATACCGAATTCGTGGGCGGTCAGTTCCACCGCCCTGCCGCCCGCCGTCAGCCGCCTTGCCTGCAAATCAACGATCCAATCCCTAAAATGCAGGCGTTCCCCCTGCCGGGCATATTTTCCCCTGTGCCGCAGCTGTACCGCAATACGTGCCCACAACTCCTCCAGTTCAAAAGGCTTTGTCATATAATCGTCCGCGCCGTCCTCCAAAAGCTGCACCTTATCGTCCAACGCGCTTTTGGCCGTCAGTACGATCACAGGCGTCTGGCTCCCGGCCCGGAGTTTTGCGAGCAGTTCCTCTCCCAAAAGACCGGGCAGCATCAAATCCATGACTACCAGGTCAAACTCCTTAAGCCCAAGCAAAAGCTGCGCTTCCGTTCCCGAAAAAGCCTGTGTCACGTTACACCCCTTTTTCCCAAGATATACCGCCACCATATTATTAATGTCTGCGTCATCCTCTACGACTAAAATCCGCGCTCCTGCATTCTGCAACCTTCATCCCTCCTCTTGTCTTAACAGCCCGCAGACCATTCATCCTTCCGCCGAATAGTTCCGTCCGTCTTTGGTGGCAGGATCCTCCAAAAGCGTACCGTCCTGCGCAAACCGGGAACCGTGGCAGGGGCAGTCCCAACTGTGCTCCGCGCTGTTCCATTGTAACGCGCACCCCATATGCGGACAGCGCTTTGCCGAAAACGTCATAAAATCGGCCGCCGCCTCCATCATATTGGCCGCAAGCTGCGGCTTAAGCATCCGCCTGGAAGGAGAAAACACCAAGGCAAACGGATTGTCCCTCTCCAGTACATAATCCGTAAGAAGCCGGGCCGCAACCATGGATGAAGTCATTCCCCACTTATTAAATCCCGTCGCCACGTACCATTCCTGTCCCTTACCGGCGTAGCGTCCGATATAGGGAATTTTATCCAACGTCATACAGTCCTGGGTTGCCCAATGATACGCTTCCCGGGCCTTCGGATAATATTTTCCGGCAAAACTGCGCAACTCCTGCCAGCATCCTCCCTCTTTTCCGGTCCTGTGTCCGCCGCCGCCCAGAAGCAGATATTCCCCGGCGCTGCGCAAAGACAGGCCGTTTTCCGCTTCATCCACAAACATACCCCGCAGAATTTGCGGTTCCTGCCGCAGCGCGATCACATAAGAGCGCTGCTGGTACATTTTCATAAAATAGAAACCGTGGGTATTCACAATGGGAAAGTGGGTGGCAAAAATGATTTTTTTTGCCGTGACCGTTCTGCCCCCCGCAGTTTTGGCCGTCTGTCCTTTCACGGACATAATACGCGTATTTTCATAAATCCGCAAACCCCTGACGATTTCCCGCACAAAAGCAAGCGGGTGAAACTGCGCCTGATTGGGAAAACGTACCGCCCCAACCACCGAAAAGGGCAGCCCCAGCGCGTCCGAAAAAACAGCCGGGTAATGCAGCTTCTCCAACGCCCGGATTTCCTTTTCCAGCTTTCCCTGCGCGTTCCGGGAATACACATAATGATCCCGCGCCTCAAACGCACAGGCAATGCCCCCGCAAAGCATGCGGTAGTCCTCCACGGCTTTTAAATTCGCCTCCAGATACATCCCGGCCAATTCTTCCCCCCAGTCGCGGATCAGCTTTTCGTAAAGCAGACCATGCTGGGCTGTAATTTTTGCCGTCGTGTTCCCCGTAACGCCATGGCAAATCCGCCCGGCTTCCACCACTGCGCAATCCACATCCGCTTTCCGCAAAAAATATGCACACAAAATGCCCGCCATCCCCCCTCCGACGACGAGCACTTCTGTGTGCAAATCTTCTTCCAACGCCGCAAACTGCGGCAGGCAAACCGTATCTTCCCATAAGGATACCATTTTTCACACCCTCCACTGCTGACATTTTGCCACGGCTGCACCTTTGGGCCAAACCGCAGCAGGATATACCTCTCTTTTCCAGTGTTGGTTCGTGAGGGCATGATTATACAAAACAGACCCTGTCTATCTGCGGAACCAGAAATTCTTTTTTATTTTCTGCCTCTCCAGCATCGGTTCCGCCTCGCTGACATGCTGCAATACCATGGCGGAAGTCTTCGGCATGACCACACGGATTTTCCCGGCCTCCACCGGAATCCTTTCCCCATCCGTGCGGAATCCTTTTTCGCCTGTAAAGAGCAGGCATTTCATCTCGGACTCAAACGGAATGCCCAGTTCCCAGACGGAAATTACACGGGTAATCTCATGATCGTTATTGTTAAGCAATACCACGGAATGGTTGCTTGCGGTAAAACGTCCGTAAGAAATAAAATTATAATCGGAGGCAAGCCATTTGAGCGACCCCCTCTTAAACTCCGGATGTTTTTTGTGCATGGCGATCGCCTGGCGGTGAAACTCGATCAGCCTGTGATCCTCCCTGCCCCAGGGATAAGTCCTCCGATTGTCCGGATCCGTAAACCCGCACACTCCCGCCTCATCCCCGTAATAAACCGTCGGGGCGCCCGGCCAGGTCATCTGCAAAACCACCGCCTCCCTGAAAACCGCCTTGTTTACATCCTCATTCGCCGCCTGCGCCCCTAAACTGTTCATCCTCCCCACCTTGCGGTTGGTTCTTGTCAGGAAACGGGAATGATCGTGGTTGGACAACTCGTTCATGGAAGTAAGGGCGGAAGGCATCGCAAACGCCGCCCCAAAATACTGCATCATACTGACAAAACTGTCGGCATTGCCCAACAAATCCTCCCGGTGGTCATCGCTGTGCTTTTCCATGCCGGTCAAAAACCAGGTGACCGGCTCCATAAAAGCGTCGTAATTCATGACAGTATCCCACTGGTCTCCCTGCAGCCAGGCAGACGGATCCCCGTAATGCTCCGCAAGGATAATCGCATTGGGATTGGCATCCTTGACCGCCTCCCTGAATTTTCTCCAGAAAGCATGGTTATACTCTGCGGAATACCCAAGATCCGCCGCCACGTCAATGCGCCACCCGTCCGCATGATAAGGCGCGGAAACCCATTTTCTTCCTATGCGCAATATATACGCTTCCAATTCCCGGGATTGCTCATAATTGAGTTTGGGCAGCGTATCATGCCCCCACCAGCCGTCATAAGTCGCATTAAAAGGAAACCTGTTCTGGTCATGAAAGCGGAAGAAATCATGGTACGGGCTGTCCTCCGACAAATACGCCCCTTTCTCGTAGCCGGCGGCATTTTCATAAATCCGCTCCCGGTCCATCCATTTGTTAAACGAACCGCAGTGATTAAACACTCCGTCCAGAATCACGCGGATTCCCCGCCGGTGTGCTTCCCTGACCACCTGTATAAACAGTTCGTCGCTTGCCTGCAGGTTTTGTATGTCCGTCGTCCGCGCAATATAACGCTGCGCATTGGTATTATCCGTCTCCCAGTCCTCCAAAAGCCTGCCCTCGTCCCGGACAATCTTTCCGTAATGCGGATCGATATGATCATAATCCTGGATATCGTATTTATGGTTGGAAGGGGAGACAAACAGCGGATTAAAATAAATAACCTCCACGCCCAGCTGCTCCAGGTAGTCCATTTTATCCAAAACCCCCTGCAGATCGCCGCCATAAAAATTTTGTACGTCCATTTCCTCCGGATATTGGTTCCAGTCCTCTACCCGCCTGCTTTTTTTTCCGATATAATGGTATTCGTTGGTGAGTACGTCGTTATCCGGATCCCCATTGCAAAAGCGGTCCACATAAATCTGGTACATCACGGCCCCTTTGGCCCAATCCGGTGTCTCAAACCCCGGAATAATGACGAAATTGTAATGTTCATCCGGGCGTTTTGTCACCCCCCGGTAATCATAGTAGCAGACAATCGCGCCTGCCTGTACTTCAAAATAGTAAGTAATCTTCTCATCGTCCAACTGCAGGCGCACCTCATAATAATCGAACTGCGCGTCGCAAGCCACCTTAAACATCAGATATCTCTGTCCTTTGCACATCAGAAATACCCTGTCGATATTGTTGCGTTTTGACCGAAACCGGATCTTCACCCTTGTATAAGGCGCCGGTTCCGCCGGTGTCACATAATTCTCTGTCGTATCGCTGTATAACGCCCTTCTGCTAAAAACCGGGCGCATCTCCGCCACATACTGCTGATCCTTTAACAAGCTGCCATAATCCATCCTGTCTCAACACTCCTTCTGTCCTGACTTGCTCGTTTTATAACGTTATCTTTCCATCCTGCTTAACGCCCGGATCTCGCGCTTTGCATCGGAATTGCCCCTGACCGCACAATCCAGCGCACTCCCAAATGCCTGCAGGGCAGTCTTCCACTCTTTGCTTGCCAGCGCAAGATACCCTTTCACTTCCCACATTTCCGTACATCCGCTTCTGCCGCAATAGCGGCATCTGCCGCTGTCCTCCATCCGCCCGGCATACAGGCGTGCCTTCCCCATGTCGCCGCCAAAATAATATACCCCGAACAGATGATAACAATGACTGCGTTCCAGGCCGCAGGCTCCCGCATACAGTTCCTCCGCCGTCCGTCCCAGTTCCCTGCAGCCCTGATACTCTTTTTCCAGGCTTTCCATAAAAAGCGCACGGTACGGCGCCGCCTCCTGCATCCGTCCCAGTTTCCAAAGACACTTCATGATATTGGTCAGGCCGGTTCGGTATTCTTCCGAATCTGCATCCTGGCCTTGAGCGGTAAGCTGTTCCAAAGCCTTTTGGAAAAATTCCAGCGCCCTTTGCGCATCGTCCAGGTAATTCAGATAGGTATAACCCAGCGCGGAATACGCGCGGCGCTTTCCCTCACAGTGCATGGCCGGTGCAGCGCCGCTCTTTTGTTCCAAAAGCGCGGCCGCCTCCCTGCCCTTTTCCCGCAGAACTTCCCCCGGCGCCGCCTCCTCGTAGTAATCCAAAAGATCCTCCAGACGTTCCCCCTCCTGTTCCCAGGAACCGCAGGCATATTCCGTCAGATCTGTGCTGCCGTAATGCGCACGGATAATTTCCATCGCATCCGCAAACCGGCCGGTCTGTAAATAAAAATATTTCAGCCGGTCCAAGTTTTTGCGTTCCTGCCCTTTGGTTAACAGCTTTCCCTGCTTTTCCAAAAACCAGGCGATTCCTCCTTCGTAATCCCTGCGCTCGCAGAAATAGTCATACATCTGCGAATAGGCATAGGCATAATCCCTTCCTTTTTCCAGATCGGTCTCAATGCCTTTTTCATAACAGGCCACAGCCTCCCTGGGTCTTCCCAGCATCTCCAGGAGCATTCCCCGGTGTCCCAGGTTACGGCTCTGGCCGTCCCGCTCCAGGGCCCGCTCGATTTCGTCAAGGGCCGTCTGATATTCCCGCAGCTTGGCATGCATATCGGAACTTTGCCACAATTCCCGGGGCGTCTCCCCGAATTTTTCGTTTTGGATTTTTAAATAGGAAAAAGCTTCCCGGCAATACTCCATCTGCAGCGTCTCAATGAATTTCCACCGAAGCCGCCACACGACCCGCCAGCCAAAATCCGGCTCTTCCGAATCCTTTTCGTGCGCGTACTTAAAATACCGCAGCGCTTCGTCCCACTGTTGGAACTCCTCGTGGCAACGGGCAATATAGAAATACATCCAGGAAAAATCCAGCCCCCGTTCCTCACACAGCTTCAAATGTTCATAACAGCGGGCCGCATCCTCCCGGTATTCCAAATAAAACCGCCCCAGAAAATACCGCGTCCGGTTATTATCCGCAAGTTCCACGGCACGCCCGGCCCATTCCTCCATTCCGTCTACCAGGCGGAAATCCTGCGCCCTTTCGTCATCCTGTATAAAACACCGCTGCAAATATGCCTCCGACAACAATTCCCGGTCTGCCTGCATCTCCTCCAGCCGGGCAACCGCCTGCTGCGCATAGTCGTCCGCCTCCCGAAGCTGCGTGGCATCCGCCGCCAGTCTCCGCAAAACTTCCAGCCTCCTGACTGTAAGAAACGCGCTGTCTACCCCTGCCTCCCTGGCCTGGTCCAGGATATGCTTTGCGTCTTTATACTGGCGATAAGCCAGAAAAACGCGTACCGCGCGCTCATAGATCTCCGCCCTGCCGTCGTAGATGTTTTTTGCGTCATAAAAGGCATCCACCACCTCCTGTGCTTTTCCCAAGCCCTCATATGCTTCCTGCCCGTAGAAACAGGCCCAAAAAAACCTGTCGTCCAGCTTCCGCATGCGTTCACAAAGAAGCGACATTTGCTCATAATCGTGCAAATCCCGCATAAAAAGCATTTTGGACATGAGAAACTCCAGTTCCTCCGGCTTACGGGCAATGGCCTCCTCAAATGCCGAAACCGCATTCTCCCGGTATTGCGCCCCCTGCTCTGTCTCTTTATCCGCCAGGTCCGCATACAACTGCTGGAATGCCCTTCCCTCCAGCTTATGACTTTGCGCAATCCGCATGGAATCTTCCCCGGAAAGCCCGGTGTCCGCTCCTTCCCCGCCCTGTGTATACGCCTTTTGGATACAGTCCCGCCATTGTCTGCTCTCCCCAACCGCTTCCGCCGGATGGCCGCTTTCCAACGCAAGGACGGTTTTAGCCCAATGGCACTCCGCCGTGTCCGCCTCCAACAGCGGGTGGGTTTCAAAAAACGCCCACCCGTCGGCCGCACGTCCGGATTGGATCAGGCACCATGCCAGCCGCACGCCCTCCTCCTGCGTCAGTTCCTGCGGCTTTTCCATGTACAGTATAATCAGCCGCGCGTTCACCTGCTCCAATATCTCATTGGCCTGCTGCGTGTTATAAGTGCGGCAGGCCATAAGCGCATTTTCCCGCGCCCTGCAAAGTTCTTCCCGCGCAAAATAGTACTCCGCAAGCCCCATCGCCGCACGGTAACGCCGTTCGCTGCCCAGCCCTTCCGTTTCCAGAATCTGCTCATAACACGCCGCCGCCTGTTCCCCGCAGCCGCATTTGCGCAAAATTCCGGCTCCCGCCATCAAAATGTGCGTATCTCCTGCCTCCCGCTCCAACAAGGCGTTCACAGCCTGCAGCGCTTCCTGTGTATTTCCCGCCAGCAGACTCACTTTGGCTTTTTCCATGTCCAGCCAGGGATGGGAGATCTGCAGGGACTCCAAAAAGACGACCTTCTCCTTCATTTCCTTTTTCCAAGCCGCCTCATCCTCCGCCTCTTCCATACCGGTCAGCTTCGTCAAAGCGTCAAAGCCGTCCAGAAAAGCATCGTAATCCGCCGTATCCTCCCCTTTGCACTTCCCATAGGGAAAATCCGTCTCCTCCGCCCCTTCCCCGATCTTCCAGAGCATAAAATCCACAAAATTCCCGTTCAGGTGCTCCTTAAACTCCTTCTCTCCCGCCGCAATTTGAAAGGTCCGGTCCAAAATCCGCCAGATCCCGGCAGGCAGGCGGTAGCAGTGTGCCAGCCAGGAAAAAAGCCCCCATTTGGCATCCTCTCCCAAGTCCAGGTCATCCAGAACGTCTTCTTTTACCAAACCCTCCCATTCCCTCTCATCCAGGCGCCGGGAAAAAGAACGGTAAATCTCCCGTGCCTTTTTTAAAAACAGGCTGACCGGATCGTCCAAAACGACGTCTTCCTGCGGTCTGCGCGCAAGCGCCTCCTCATAAGCCTGCCGCAGCCGCTTAAACCCTTCCGGATTATCCTCCGGATTCACCGACGCCAGCTTTTTACGGTATGCTTCCCGGATCCTGGCCTCCTCCTTTGTCTCCGCAATTCCAAGAACCGCAAAAATATCCCGCACATCCATCATCTGGTCTCCCTTTGCACCGCCGTAAACACCATAACGCTGCGGGGACGGATCACAAAACTTGTACCGGAAAAACGGCACGGCACTTGTTCCGCCTTAAAGGTATCCACCTCCATCTGCCAGCTAAGGGTATCCGGAAGCGCCGGAAGCTTTGCTTCCAGTTCTTCCCAGTAAGCGTTGGAAGCGATATAAACCACCTGCGGCTCCCCGCCTTCTTCCTGTCCGGCAAACATTACCCCCACATAGCGGTCATAATCCGTAAACTGTCCGGCCCAGGGCTTCACACCGTGAAAACTCACATCCAGGAAACCGCATGCGCCGTTGCTGACGTTGGTGCGAAGCACCCGGTGCTGTTTGCGGAACCGGATCATGTATTGGAAAAACCGGAACATTTCGCGGTTCTTTTCCAAATTTCCCCAATCCAGCCAGGAAATGATATTGTCCTGACAATAAGCGTTGTTATTTCCGTATTGGGTGTTGCAAAACTCATCCCCCGCCAAAAACATGGGAATTCCCCGGCTGCACATCAAAAGCGCAAAGGCGTTGCGCATCATCCTGTGGCGCAGGGCAAGGATATCCGGATCCTGTGTTTCCCCTTCCACCCCGCAGTTCCAACTGTTATTGTCATTACTCCCGTCCGTATTATTCCACCCGTTTTTTTCGTTATGCTTCTCGTTATAAGAAAACAGGTCGTAAAGCGTAAAGCCGTCATGACAGGTGATAAAGTTGACAGAAGCATTTTCCCGGTGGTTTACCTCATAAATATCCCGCGAACCCGCTATCCGCAGCGCCGCCGCCTGGGCCATACCGCCATCCCCCTTGAGATACCGGCGCATATCGTCCCTGTACTTTCCGTTCCACTCCGCCCAGCGGTTCCATGCCGGAAACGTTCCCACCTGGTATAGCCCCCCGGCATCCCAGGCTTCCGCGATCAGCTTCACATCCCCCAAAATGGGATCGAACGCCAGCGCCTGCAAAAGCGGCGGCTTATTCATCGGCGTACCGTCCTCATTGCGCCCCATAATGGAGGCAAGATCGAACCGGAATCCGTCCACCCGGTATGTAGTCACCCAATAACGCAGGCAGTCCAAAATCATCTGCTGCACAATGGGGTGGTTGCAGTTTAACGAATTTCCGCAGCCGCTGAAATTGTAATAT
>DERU01000311.1:0-226 GCA_002361095.1 Lachnospiraceae bacterium UBA3332 | reverse complement strand
GCTGAAATTGTAATATTTCCCGTCCGGCGTGAGCATATAGTAAATATTATTGTCAAACCCCTTGAAGGAGAAAAACGGACCGTCCTCATTTCCTTCCGCAGTGTGGTTAAATACCACATCAAGGTAAACCTCGATGCCATAACGGTTGAAAATCTGTATCAGTTCCTTTAACTCATTCCCTTCCCGGTTATATTCCTTACTGGCCGTATAGCTGGTATTGGGCGCA
>DERU01000100.1:1534-4500 GCA_002361095.1 Lachnospiraceae bacterium UBA3332 | reverse complement strand
GCGCCGATACCGATCGCCTGCCCGTCCTTGACATAACAGACGGAATTGGACTGGGTATATTTCAGGGTAATCAGGGCTATTTTCAGGTCGATCAGCGCTTCCTTGGGTATTTCCTTGTTTTGGGTCACGATATCGGACAAAAGTTCCTCATCAATATGCAGTTCGTTGCGGCCCTGCTCAAAGGTAATACCGAATACCTGTTTTTTCTCCAATTCGACAGGCCGGTAAGACGGATCGATTTGAATGACATTATAGCCGCCCTTTTTCTTTTCCTTCAAAATGGCCAGCGCTTCCTGCGTATAGCCCGGCGCGATCACACCGTCGGAAACCTCCCGCTTGATCAGCTTTGCCGTATCCGTATCACATACATCGGAAAGCGCGATAAAATCGCCAAAGGAGGACATCCGGTCCGCACCCCTGGCGCGGGCATAGGCACACGCCAGCGGGGATAATTCCCCAAGGTCGTCCACCCAATAAATTTTCGCCAGTGTCTCTGTCAGCGGCAGCCCCACCGCCGCCCCCGCCGGGGACACATGTTTAAAAGAAGCGGCCGCCGCAAGCCCGGTGGCTTTCTTCAATTCGGAAACCAACTGCCAGCCGTTAAAAGCGTCCAAAAAATTGATATATCCCGGCTTACCGTTCAACACCGTAACCGGCAATTCGCTGCCGTCCTCCATATAAATGCGCGAAGGCTTCTGGTTTGGGTTACAGCCGTATTTTAATTGAATTTCCTGCATGGCAAAACTCCTTTCTGCGTACAAACGCCCTAACGGTTCCGGTTCACGATTCTGGTTTCATACGTTCCGCTTTCCAAATCCAAAAAACGCACAAAAAGCGAAACTTTATTTTCCGGATTTAAATTCTCCCACAGCATCCCGGTAAAGCTGTCAATCTCCCCGGCGATTTCCACCCATTTGGGTTCTCCCTCAAAACTGGGCAGCGGATTGCCGTCCCCCAGGTACGTGTGCAGAAAATGCCCCTCGCCCGCCGCCGGGTTTTCATAGGTAAACGTATAGCGGCCGCAGGAAGAAGGGTCGCCGCAGTTGCTTTTCAAAATCGACATTGCGTAATGGTATTTTCCGTCTTTCACCTGCAAAACACCGGAAATCCGGGGGGTATAGTTAGGAGCGTCCGGTTCAAAGGTGCGGCTGCGCATGCACTGCTCCAGGGTAAGCCCCTTTCCGAGCCCTTCATAAATCGTATCGGTCTGATCCCCGTTCGTCACAATCGTGCAATCCCCGCGCACCCGGACAGGCGCATAAATAATCAGGCTGGGATCCTCCAGCTTGGAAGGGTCAAACGCCTGGGTGCGGATTCCCTCTCCCTCCTCCACAAAAATGCGGTTTCTGGAATTTGTACTTCTTCCCATGATGAAATAAGCCGTGACCGCCTGCCTGCCGTCCGCGCTCCTTCCGATCACAATACCGCGACCCGGATATCCGTTTTCCGAGAGCAATGCCGCAAGATTTTGTTTCTGCATATTCTCCTCCTACATGTGCAAGCCCTACTGCCTTTTATAGGGCAAAAACCGCCTGAATACCTCATAACCAATCAGTACCCAGGCGGTCGATTCTCTTTTCCTATAAACGCGCTCCATGTGGTGTACTCCACTGGGAAACCGCAGTTTCCCGTCCGCCAGTCGCGCGCCCCGTATTTGTGATGCCCCTGCCGTATCCTTTTCTCAATCCCCGGTACTGTAGTTGGGCGCTTCCTTCGTAATATGAATATCATGCGGATGGCTTTCTTTAAGCGATGCCGCCGAAATCTTTACAAACCTTCCGTTCTCTTTCAGTTCCTCAATGTTCCTCGTCCCGCAGTAGCCCATGCCCGCGCGCAGTCCGCCCATCAGCTGGAACACCGTGTCCTCCACAAGTCCTTTATAGGCCACACGTCCTTCCACGCCTTCCGGAACCAGTTTTTTGGCATCGGATTGGAAATAGCGGTCTTTGCTGCCGTTTTCCATCGCCGCGATGGAACCCATACCGCGATATACCTTATATTTGCGCCCCTGGAAAAGTTCAAAGTCCCCGGGGCTTTCGTCGCAGCCCGCAAACATGGAACCCAGCATACACACATTGCCGCCTGCCGCAATCGCCTTGGTAATCTCCCCGGAGTATTTGATTCCGCCGTCCGCAATCACCGGAATACCGTATTGTCCCGCAACCTCGTAGCAATTCATGATCGCCGTGATCTGCGGAACGCCGATTCCCGAAACCACCCGCGTGGTACAAATGGAACCGGGACCGATTCCCACTTTCACCGCGTCCGCGCCCGCCTCAATCAGCGCTTTTGCCGCCTCCCCCGTGGCAATGTTACCCGCAATCACCTGTAAATCCGGATACGCCTCCTTGATCATCCGCAGGCAGCGCAGTACATTCTCGGAATGACCGTGGGCGCTGTCCAATACAATCACATCCACCTTTGCATTCACCAACTCCTGCACACGATCCAGCACGTTGGCGGTAATGCCCACGCCCGCGCCGCACAAAAGCCTCCCCTGCTCGTCCTTGGCCGCAAGCGGATACTTGATCGCCTTCTCAATGTCCTTGATGGTGATCAGCCCCTTTAGGTTATAATCCTTGTCCACAATGGGCAGCTTCTCTTTACGCGCCCGGGCAAGGATCTTCTTCGCCTCATCCAGCGTGATGCCTTCCGGCGCCGTGATCAGTCCTTCCCCGGTCATGGACTCTTTAATTTTTTTGGTGAAATCTGTTTCGAATTTGAGATCGCGGTTGGTAATGATACCCACCAGCTTCCTGCCCTCTGTGATAGGAACGCCGGAAATGCGGAACTTGGCCATCAGTTCATTGGCGTCCGCCAGTGTATGTTCCGGAGTCAAAGAAAATGGATCTGTGATAACGCCGTTCTCGGAGCGTTTTACTTTGTCCACCTCGTCAGCCTGCGCTTCTATGGACATATTCTTATGAATGATACCGATACCGCCCTGCCTCGCCATGGCAATCGCC
>DERU01000100.1:1055-1275 GCA_002361095.1 Lachnospiraceae bacterium UBA3332 | reverse complement strand
ATGAATGATACCGATACCGCCCTGACGCGCCATGGCGATCGCCATTCTGTGTTCGGTAACCGTGTCCATTCCCGCACTCATCAGCGGTATGTTCAGCTTGATTTTCTTTGTCAGCCAGGTTGATACGTCCACCTGGTTAGGGATGACCTGCGAGTATGCCGGAACCAGCAGCACATCGTCGAAAGTAATGCCTTCACCAATAATCTGACCCATTTTCTCT
>DERU01000100.1:0-741 GCA_002361095.1 Lachnospiraceae bacterium UBA3332 | reverse complement strand
ATCTGACCCATTTTCTCTCCTCCTCTTTTTTTAATGAAAACTGCCAGTAGCCACAATGGAAAACGGGTTTTCCGATATCATGAAATACTGACAGTTCCTGTTGGTTTATGCAAGTTTAACAGACTTGGGGGCGTCTGTCAATCCAAAAATACTTTTCTCGGCGCAACCGCCTGCACGGCCTTCACAAACTCCACGCTGGGCTCCAGAAAAATCCTCCTTCCGCCGTCATAAATCATGGTGTAGCGCCGGTCGGGCTGTTCCTCCACCCCGCTGGAATAATCGGTATCCTTAAACTGGCGGTTCTTATAATTGTCCAAATGCCAGGAACGGATCGGCGCCAGGATCTCAATCCGGTCCACCTCAAATTTCTCGGCCCTTTTCCTCCTGCTCTTATTCAAAATCTTATCCACGGTGATTTCCCTGTCCACATACAAATATTCAAACTCCATGCTTGCATACATCCCGGCAAAATAAGCACCTGCCGCCGCCGCAAATCCTGCGATCAGAACCGGGAAAAACACCATGCCGGCAAGTATCAAAATCACGGTAAGCACCATAAGCAAAGCCTTAAGCAGCCCCAAAGGACCGGATTTTTTGCGGGCAACCAGACATTCTACATAACTTTCATTCATCAAAACCTACCACCTTTTCTTGGATTGCAGCCATCCTATTTCCCGGGCCGCCTGTATTTTTATCTATCATATTACATATTTCCCTCTTTTTCAAGCGGGGAGCACCGCT
>DERU01000021.1:2065-12975 GCA_002361095.1 Lachnospiraceae bacterium UBA3332 | reverse complement strand
TCTGTGAGGGGCTGGCATCGTGAGGTGCCTGTCTACTCGACTGTGGAGGGATTTTTATGAATCATGTGGAAATAAAAGAAGAACGCATATCCGCCGGGGAATATATTGATTTTCTGAAAAGAACGGATTTGGGTTCGCAATATCCCAAGGAACGATTTGAAGAGCGAATCGCAAAGCTGGTAGACAATGTTTCGGTCAGTCTTGTCGCAAGAAATGAAGAAAATAAAGCGGTCGGTGTGCTGTTTGGATTAACCGATTTTGCTTATTGGCTTTATATTACGGATTTGGGTGTGGACAGGGCCTACGAGAGGCAAGGCATAGGGAGAAGACTGATGAAAGCGGCACACAATATCGCAGGCGGCGAAAAGAATATTGCCGTCTATCTGATTGCAAATGAAAACGCTGTCCCATTTTACGAGAAGATCGGCATGAAAAAGGCAGAGGATGTAATGCAGTACAACCGTATTGAATGGACAGAGTTTACAGTGCAATAGATGGTTGCTTTTCACGGGGCGGGGAAGGGCTTGGGCTAAGCCGGAGGGTGTAGGAGGCGCGGACGGATATTTTCCGGAGGTAATATCCAAAACGGGAAATTTTGCCAAATCCTTCCGGGATTCCAAAACGCAGCAGGGTGCAAAAAACGCACTTTATTCGGACAAATTTGCCCCTCCGCCACCCATGCCCTCCTGTCCCGGCCGAAAAATTGATTTCCATGTTTATTTGTCATGTGGTATTGTGCCGGGACGGAAAATATGGTATGGTAGAGGCAGAGCAGATGATAATGCGGGAGACCGCTGCCAGACAATTCACAGGCGGAGTGTGGAGAGCCGCTCCGTTTCAAACAGAAAAGCTGGGACTGACATGGCTGCGCAGGAACGCCGCAGCGGGATGCCAGCGGATTTGTTTTCCGAAAATTCATGCCCTGTTCGGGCAGTTATCAGGAAAAAGAAAAACAGACAGACACATAGCGGGGAAATATTGTTTTGGGCCGGCCGGGTCCGGCATTTGCAGTACAGCGGTTTTTGCGGATACACGCAGCTGCCTCCATTTTGGTGCAAATCCCCCATAAACTGCAGCACACATCCGGCGGAAAGCATTTTTCAGACATGCTCTGGGAAGGGAGGTACATGCCTATCAAAAATGAAAGCGGACAGCATGACAGATCCGGGGCCGCAAACCGTCCGTGTGCGGCAGGGGCGGATGCGGGGGAAGCAAAATCCCCCGGCCCGGGGACGGCAGGGAAAAGGAAAGGGACGGCGGCAGGCCGGGGCATGGGGCAGGCGGGGGAACCGGGAATGCACCATGCGGAGGACATGGCATCCAAATATGCGATTCAGTTTTTCGGGTCAGGGTGATCCGCCTGAAGGACTGGAATGTGGAGCGCCTGTTTGGACAGCTGCAGGACAGGCCGGAGGGCAGAATGAAAAAAGGGGACCTGGCGCCGGTGGTGCTTGCGCCGCTGATGGACGGGGAAATGCCGCAGGCGGAGCGGGCGCGGAGGGGATTCGGGATTTTAAAGAAGGACTATCCGCACATTGCGCGGGAGGACATGGAACGGATGCAGGCGGTGCTTTATGTGCTTTCCTGCAAATTCCTGACACAGGAGGAGAAGATGAATATAAAAGAACTCATAGCGACGGATTTCCTGACGCAGCTGTTCATAGAGGACGGGAAAGTGCTGGGCAGGGCGGAAGGAAAAACAGAAGGAAAAGCGGAGGATGTTCTGTTCCTGCTGGGAGATGTGGGAACGGTAGCGCCGGAGCTGTCGGGCAGGGTCGCCGGGGAGAAGGATGAAGCCGTATTGCAAAGATGGCTGAAACTCGCGGCGAGGGTAAAAAGCGTAGAGGAATTTGAGCAGGCTATGTGATGGCAGGAAGTTTGCTCCCCGGTTCGGCCCATGCCCTCCTGTCCCGGCTGCAAAATTGATTTCCGTGGATATGCAAAAATAAAGGTGGAAATGCGGGGGGAGCAGGGATATAATGGTAAAAAAGAGGTCCGTAAAAGCGGGAGAAGGGGAGCGGTATGAAAAAAGTAATCATGGTCTGTAACGCACATTTGGATCCGGTCTGGCTGTGGCAGTGGCAGGAAGGGGCGGCCGAGGCTTTGTCCACCTTCCGGGTGGCGGCGGATTTTTGCGAGGAATATGACGGGTTTGTGTTCTGTCACAACGAAGCCCTGCTGTACGAATGGGTGGAAGAGTATGCCCCGAAACTGTTTGAACGGATCCAAAGGCTGGTTAAGGCGGGAAAATGGCGGATTATGGGGGGCTGGTATCTGCAGCCGGACTGCGTGATGATTTCCGGGGAGTCTTTTGTGCGGCAAATCCAATATGGCCGGAAGTATTTTTGGGAGAAGTTTGCAAGCGTGCCTTTGACGGCAATCAATTTCGATTCCTTCGGGCATAGCGTGGGAATGGTGCAGGTGCTGCAAAAGGCGGGCTATACCTCCTATGTGGTCTGCAGGGCGGGCAGGGCGCAGCAGCTGGAGGGCAGCGATTTTTGCTGGGAAGGCTTGGACAAAAGCAGGGTTACGGTTCATTTTTCGGACGAAAACTACAATACGGTCAAAGGCAAAGCGGCGGAAGAATTGGAAACCTGGCTCAACAGGCATGCAGACGAGGAGACCGGCCTGTTTTTGTGGGGCGTAGGCAATCACGGGGGCGGCGCTTCCCGGGAGGATATCCGCAAGCTGGAGGCGTTTTACCGGGAGCATGGCGACTGCGTGTTTCAGGCTTCCGGACCGGAGACGTATTTTGCGGAAAAGGATTTTGGCGTCCTGCCCCAATACAGCGCGTCCCTGGGGCCGGTGGCGGAGGGCTGCTATACGTCCGTCATCCGGATCAAGCAAAAGCACCGGAGGCTGGAAAACGAATTGTACATGTGCGAGAAGATGATGTCCCAAGCGGCCATGGCCGGTCTTTGCGCTTATCCTGCGGGCGGGATGACGGAAATCCAAAAAGCGCTGATGTTCGCCCAGTTTCATGACGCGCTGCCGGGCAGCGCCATCAGGGAAGTGGAGGAGGACACCATCCGCTGTCTGGATCACGGTCTGGAACTGGCGGCAAAATGGAAGACAAAGGCGTTTTTTGCCCTGTGCGCGGGGCAGGAGCGGGTCAAAGATGGACAGACGCCGATTTTGGTGTATAATCCCCATCCCTTTGCGGCGGATATGATCGTGGACTGTGAAGCGGTGCTGCCCAAGCAGAACTGGGACAACGACTATATGGTGCCACAGGTGTATCAGGGCGGGCGCAGG
Source organism: Lachnospiraceae bacterium UBA3332 (assembly GCA_002361095.1). Lineage (GTDB taxonomy): Bacteria > Bacillota > Clostridia > Lachnospirales > Lachnospiraceae > Gallintestinimicrobium. The sequence goes on along the minus strand of DERU01000021.1, from coordinate 9,720 downwards.
CTGCCCTGTCAGGTGGAAAAAGAGTCCGGCAGCTTTGAAATCGACTGGAAAAAGAGGTGCGTCTTTTTGGCCCATCTGGAACCGGCGTCCATGAACCGGTTTGACGTAAGCTTTGTGCGGGAAAAACAGAAGCCGCCGGTGCAGACAAAACCCGTGGAGGATAAAATCTTTTTTGACAACGGCAGGCTGCAGGCGGTTCTGGACTGCAAAACGGGGCTGTTGGAATCTTTGTGTGTGGACAAAAAGCCGTACTTAAAACCGGGCGCCCTCCGTCCGGTGGTGATGCGCGATTTCTATAATTCCTGGGGGGTGGGATATCGGGATTTTGATGATATAGCGGGGGTATTTACTTTGGCGTCCAAGGAGGAGGGGAGCCGCTACAGCGCCCTGGAGGACAGCCGGACGCCCTCCGTGCGGATTATTGAGGAAGGGGAAGTCCGGATGGTGACGGAAAGCATCTTTTGTTACGGACATTCCTTCCTGCGGATGCGTCTGCATTTTCCAAAAGAAGGAACCTGCATTGGTGTGGAACTGCAGCTTCTGTGGCAGGAAAAGGACAGGATGTTGAAGCTTTCGATTCCCACCTGTCTGGAGGATACAGTCTATATGGGACAGACCGCTTTTGGGCGTGAAAAGCTGACGGATGACGGAACGGAGGCGGTTTCCCACAAATGGAGCGCGCTGCTGTCCCAAAGCGGGGAAGCCGTCTGCTGCATCAACGACGGGGTGTACGGCTCGAACTGTAAGGACGGCGAGGTGCGGATTACCCTTGTGCGGTCCGCCGGTTACGGGATGGCGGACTGCAACGGTAAAAAAGCGCTGAAACCTGGTATCATGATCGACCGCATGGATCAGGGGGAACGAAATTACCGGTTTTGGCTGGATTTCGGAAATGCGCAGGATGTAATGGAAGGGATTGACAACCGGGCCCTTTTGTATAATGAAATGCCGATGGCCCTTTCCTATTGCCCTTTTGGCGAAGGGGAAAAACCGGCGCCCGCGATACGAGTGTCCGCGCCGAACGTGGTTTTGTCGGCCATGAAAAGGGCTGAGGACACAGAAGGCTTTGTGCTGCGCCTTTATGAGGCACAGGGGGTTGCCACCGAACTGGAATTGGAACTGCCGGGGCTGCGCATGAAAACGGCGTGCAGGATTGCGCCCTTTGAAATAAAAACCTTTTTGGCGGATCCCCAAAACGCAGTGCTGCGGGAAATTCCGATGCTGGAAAAAGATTATGCGGAATAATAGGGGAAGCGGGAGAAACTGATACGGTATGAGAAGCGACAGGCGCATCCTATAACCAACATGCGCCTTTTTGTCAACCGCCGGGGAGCCTTCCATGTCCGGCTGCCCTTAACCTTCCGGACAGAACCGGATTCATCATGATCGTCACAATTCGCCTTGGGCGAATAAATTATCTTTTCCCATGCCGCATACAAAGGGATTGGAATCATATTGATGGCAAAAATCCAGAAAATCAGAACGCTGCTTTGCATCCTTCATAATTTTTATAAGCAATTCGTTGGGAAGCGTTCTGGCATATGCGCCCGGGCCTGCCAGTTTGATATTTTTTACCCCATGGCGTTTCAGTATATTTTCCAGTTCATCCGGCATAAAGGTGTAGGTGATACACCACGGTACCTCCCCGTTTTCATATGCGGCAATTTCATCCGCACCGCCCATTAATCCGTCGTTCCACAGCTTCCTGACGGCATCTTTGTCGAAACGGAAAGCTTCGACGGCATTTGTTTTGTTGGCAACACACCATTGGACAAAAGGGTCGTCGCAGTTTTCATCCAACAGAAATTGGTTTTTTTGTATCGGATTTGACAAATAGGGAAGGTATCCCAAGCGGCTTGACACGCTGATCATAATGCGTTTACGGCATATGCGTATGAGTTCACCGATGATTTTCTCCTGATTGGGATAGGTATAGGAAATCGGGGCATCAAATGAAATGACCATATCAAAGGAACGGTCTTTGAAAGATCCTAAATCTTCCAGCGCTCCGTTTATAAAGGTAATTTTGTCAAGAACCTTTTCCTTTTCCGCCAATTCTTTTGCCTTATCGATCATGGGCTGTGAAATGTCATAATGGGTAACCTCGCAGCCGTTTTTGGCAAGGAGAATGGAAAATCTTCCGCAGCCTGCGCCGCCGTCAAATACTGTTTTTATACCATCCAGATGGGAAAGCAGTTCCTTTTCCAAATGGCTTTTGGAAATGATATCATCAATAAAAGTCTCCTCACGGCGGCTTTCCAGTTCGCCTTTATCGGGCATATTCCACAAACGTTCCGATATTTTCCTGCTGTAATCCATAGGTCAGTCCCCCTTTTGGGCAACGAGGATCGTTGCGTTATCAGGATTATTTAAGATTTCTTTTATGATAAAACCGGCGCCTTGCAGCAGTTCTTTTTCATGCTCCAAAGTCAGCGGGATATCAAAATGAACAAAACGGTGATCCGGAATCTGGGATTGTATCCGCTTGGTTTGGTATGTGTCGCGCAGAAGTGTTTCTTCCTCGTCGCAGCAGGCAATATAGTCTCCCAAAATGAAGGCGCAACCGTCTTTTAAGCTGTTGTAAATCCTTTGATACAGTCCCCTTTTGCGTTCCGGCAGGAAATGGTGCAGGCTTTCAAAAGAAATAACGGCATCCCACTTCCCGGAGCCCAGATCATACTGAAAATAATCTTGGCATATGGTTGTAAGCCGCTTATCGGGATGCTTTTTTAGCAGCTTCTGCAGCATATCCGGACACAGGTCGATGCCTGTTACCTCTAGGCCGGGGTGTCTTTGCCAGATTGGCTCCAGTTCCAAACCGGTTCCACAGCCTAAGTCTAAAATTTTTTCGCACTCCAAGGGCAGGAGTTTGGCAAACGTTTGGTAGGATTGTTTCCAAACAGACATGTGTTCCTCATAACCGGCCAGCCGTTTGGAAAAAAAGTCCGACATTTCTTCCAGGGGGGAATCAGATGTATCCTGCAGCCATTGCTTTAAATCCTGCATATAGGTTTCTTTTGTTTTCATGGTGTTTACCCTCCGGGGTTTCATGTGGAAAATTGCCGTTTGCCCGTAGTTTAGTATAGCACGTTTTCCTGCGGTGCGCTACCGTTCCTATTCCGTTTCGTAATCAAGATGGTGCGGATGTATGCCGGTCTATGGAAAAAAACAGGAAAGGGTGGTAGAATAGGGGAAAAAGAGGCAAGGTCGGGAGAATGTTATGAGGCAAAATAAAAAGCTGTATGGAATATTGGGATTATTGCTGGCGCTGCAGCTGGCGACGGCATGGTATTTTGGCACAAGGAAAGAGGGATTTCATTACGATGAATATTATTCCTATTATTCTTCCAACGTGACTTACGGATTGGCCCCCACAGACCGGGAGTGGAAGGATGTAGATGAAATCCGCAGTGAATTCATGGTACTGCCGGGGGAAGGATTCCGGTTTCGGGATGTGGTGCGTATGCAGACTTATGACGTGCATCCGCCCCTATATTATCTGCTGCTGCACGGGGTATGTTCGCTCACGCCCGGCGTTTTTTCCAAATGGTCTGCCATCGCGCTGAATCTGGTACTGTTTGCGGCAAGCTGGTGCGTGCTGGCCGCTTTGGCCGCAGAGACGGTGGGGGCGGTCCGGGGGCGCAAAGCCGGGCAGGGGGCGGCAGTTTTGGCCTGCCTGTTGTACGGCTTTAATCCGGCCGTTCTGAGCGGGGTGATGATGGCGCGGATGTATATATTGTTGGGGTTCTGGGTAATGCTTGTGACATGGGTTCATGTCCGGGCGCTGCGGCAAAACCGGCGGGGGCGGTCTTTTTATCTGCCGACAATGGCGGCGGTTTACGCCGGATTTCTGACCCATTATTATTTTGCGGTGTATATGTTTTTTCTGGCGGCGGTTATGGAAGGGTATCTGCTGTTCGGAGCGGTAGAGCAAAAGACACGGAAACAGAAGTGGAAGGATTGCTTTGTCTACGGTTTTGCCATAGTGGGGGCCATGGCGGCGGCAGTGGCCAGCTATCCGGCCTGTCTGGGGCACATTTTCAGGGGATACCGGGGAACAGAGGCCATGGGGGAATTTTTGAATGCGGCCAACACGGCGGGGCGGTTCCGCTTTTTCGCCGGACTGCTCAACCAATATGTGTTTGGTTCCATGCTTCCGGCGGTGCTGCTGGTACTTTTGCTGGCGGCCCTGACGGCCTGGACGCTTTCCAAAAGACGGCCTGCAGGGGAAAAGGACGGACAGGCGGTTATGCGGTACCGCGTCTTATGGATTCCCATGGCGGCGGTGGGCGGATATTTTGTGGTGGTGGCCAAGACGGCGCTTTTGACGGCGGAGGAGGCCAACCGTTACCAGCTGCCGGTTTACGGCTTATTGCTGCTGTTTGTCGTTGCAGGGACGTTTCTTTTGGCAGACCGCATACAGGCGCTGCTTGGCGGTATAAAAGGACAGGGAAAGGCGGCATGGGTTATGACGGCTGCCATGGCCGCGTTTTTGCTTGCCGGACAGCTTGGCGGTCTTTGCCGGGGCAGGGTGCTTTTTTTGTACGAGGAGGATGCAGAATCCGTCGCCTTTGCACGGCAAAACCATGACATTCCGGTACTTTATTTTTATAACGGGAATCTCACATGGATGATCTGGGATGATTCGCTGGAGTTGATGCAATATGACAGGATTTATTTTGTAAATATGCAGGACGTGTCCCCGATTGACGAGGAAATTTTAAAAAGGGCGGACAGGGTGTTGGTTTATGCCGCGCGGGGGGAACACTCTGCACAGGCGCTTGCGTGTGCGCAGGCGGCGGTGGGGGAAGGGGCAGCGGTCAGCCCCCTCCGGGAACTTTTGTACTGTGATTTGTATGAGGTGCGGAAATAGATTGTTCAAATGACAGCCGCCTTTATCATGGTGGTAACGGACGGACAAACAAAGTGTGCGGCGGAAGAGGTTTTCGGAAAACTGAAAGAAGGGAATTGCCTGCAGGGTTTGCATGAAAAGGTAGAGGTGGTTGATAAAAAGATACCTCGGAGTAAAATAAGATTACTGGCTTTGCCGGATAGTAGAAATGCAATTAACAATGCTTGGGACAGGTCATGCGCTTGTAAGGGAATGCTACAATACCTGTTTTGTGATAGAGGACAATAAAAAATATTTTATGGTAGATGGCGGAGGGGGAAATGCCGTCCTCCGTCAATTACAGAGCGCCGGATTTGACTGGATGGATATGCATGAAATTTTTGTGACCCATAAACATATAGACCATATATATGGACATGAAGAAGTTATTTCTTTGATTTGGGATATGGCTGAAAAGCTGCTTTGGCCAAAACAAACACAGTTTATTGGTGTCAGGCTGCATTTGATTACGGTTAATGACGGAGAAGAGCGTGTGATAAACGGGAAAACAGTAACCTTTTTTGATATTTGTTCGACAAAAGCAAAACAGTTTGGTTTTTGTATGGAATTGGACAATGGGAAAAAAATGACATGTTGTGGTGATGGACCATATAATCCTTGTGAAGAAAAATATGTAAAAGGCTGCGAATGGCTGTTGCACGAAGCATTTTGTCTTGATTCGCAGGCAGATAGAAGTGATTGAATTGGAATAAAATTATGGACTTATTTAATTCAGAGCTACCATGTTAAAAAGATAAATATGAGGAAATACATTATGAAAAACAAATTATTTATTATAGGAAATGGATTTGATTTGGCGCATGGCCTTCCAACTGGATTTGATCCGGATTTTAAAAATATTGCCAGAAAATATGAACACAACAATTTTTGGGATTTATATCAATCCCGTAAAGGCGATATCTGGTCTGATTTTGAAAATTTGCTTGGATATCCAGACTTTAACACCCTCGAAGAAATCTTTTATGGCTATGAGCCGGATTATTATTCAGATAGGGAAAGTGATCGTGACAGCATTATCCATCAGGTGAATTTGAATGGGAACCTGCAGGATGCAATAGATGAATTTGCGTGTGAGGCGGAAGATTCTTTGTGTGGTATACAAGCCAATCATTTGATAGGGCAAATTCTTGATTCAGCCGGGTATTATATTACTTTCAACTATACGCATACATTGGAAGAAATTTATAATATACCATGGGAACAGATTTTACATATTCATGGTGAAGTGGGAAAAAACAATCTGGTATTAGGATATCCAAAAGGAAATTTTACACCTGAAAAATATAGTTATGATTCAAGGGGAAAAGGAAGCGGCCCTTATGTTGAAATTGATTTGGAAGATCATATCAACGGCATTGAGGACACTTATGTTAGAACGGCATATGAAGAGTTGTTTGATAAGTGCAAATCATTTTACAAAGAAAGCAGGATTGACTTATTGGAAGACTTTCTGGATAAGAATCAATGTAAAATTGAAGAAATTATTGTTTATGGACATTCCTGTGCAATTGATTTTGATTATTTCAGTTATCTAAATACAAGATATTCAAATGCATATTGGAAGTTTTATGTAAAAGGGGCAAAGCAGGAAAGCGATGCTCAAGATCTTATACAGGGATATAGTATTAAAAATGCCCATATCTTGAGTTTGTCAAGTTAAATGTGTAAGTACAAATATTAAATTTCGTCACTTTTCGCAATCGTCGAATGGGAGTAAACCGTAACCAGTTGTCCCTATAGCTTTGTGTAATGTGTGCGGGAGATCTTGTAATTCTTCATAAAAACGGTTAAAATAGAGTGGATGCGACGGGGGCAAGTTTTCTTTTGTTCCGGACGGCATGATAGGTTTTGGAAGGAAAAGAGAGGGGGTTTTATGGAATTTATCAATGCGTTGCTGCAAAATACGGTGTTCATGGCAGCCGCGACCGGCTGGCTTGTGGCGCAAGTCTTAAAGACTCTTCTGGACGCTTTCCTCAACAAAGGATTTAGCCTGGAACGCCTGACGGGAAGCGGCGGCATGCCCAGTTCCCATTCGGCAACGGTATGTGCCCTCGCCACATCCGCCGGTATCCGGTACGGCGGCGGCAGCTTTGAATTTGCCGTTTGCGCCATTTTGGCCATTATCGTCATGTATGACGCCCGCGGCGTACGCCGTGAGACGGGCATTCAGGCGAAGGTCATCAATGAAATGATCGGATTTTTCCAAAACATGGGGAAAACCCTTTCTTATGAGGATAAACTCAAAGAACTGATTGGCCATACGCCCCTGCAGGTACTGGCCGGGGCGATCTTAGGCATAGCCATCGGCGCCCTTTATTGCCTGTGGATGTAGCCGGTATAATGTTGCGTGCATTTTTCAAATACGCTTTGTGGCTTCCCCGGCGGGACTGTCTGATCTGACAGTTCTTCCCGGGGAAGCCTTTATCTTTTCAAAACCGGGATGGAAAGCATCAGCGGCATGCCCAGAAAGACCGGGTAGGCATAGCGCAGGTCGGAAGCCACAGGCGTTGCGATCAGCAGTGTCAGGATGGTTGCAAAAAAGGGAAGGTATAAAACCAGATATCTGCGTTCGCCATACAAAAGCTGAAAGGCCGCCAAAAACAGCATCAGCCAGGTAAAAGCGCCGATACTCCACAGGATGCCGTAGACCGGAAGAAAATCAGGCATTTTCAGGAGAATTTCGCTGATCTTTACCGGAATCTGACCACGCAGCAGATGGGGCCAGACAAGCCGGGCTTCGTTG
>DERU01000021.1:0-1790 GCA_002361095.1 Lachnospiraceae bacterium UBA3332 | reverse complement strand
GGGGCCAGACAAGCCCGGCTTCGTTGGGGGACATTCCCTCATATGTGCGAAGCTGGGCGGGGGCGGGGAACCAATAGCCTTTTGTCTGGTCGATGAAAGCTTCTGCGTAATCCCGGGGATAGGTAATCCCAAGTTCCAGCCAGAGCCGGAAAAATTCCCCTTTGTGGGAGGAGAGATAATCGGCGTTGTTGTAGATGACCAAGGCCTTGACGGGATCGGAAATGACCGGATCGTAGTATTCCGGAATCAGGGAAACATCGACAACCTGGCCGATCAGGTTTTTTTGTCCTTCGGTCAGGGGGCGGTTTTCCGTCACCACCCTTGCAACCTGCTGCAGGGGGATGGACAGGGATTCCGTAAAGTGCGGATTTGTCACTTCAAAATAGCCAAAAACCGGGCCTTTTACGAAAACGGCGAGAAGGAGGACGGATAGCTGTACGGCAGCCATGGTTTTGAGACAATGCCGGAAGGAAAACAGTACGAAGGGCAGTGTGAAAATAAAAACGTAGATGCCGTTGGAGCGCAGCATACAGGTGAACCAGCCGGAAACAAACAGAAGAATCAAAAGCTTTGGCCGCCGGATGCCGTTTCGGTCGGAGGTTTCCAGTAACCGGTAAAGCACAAGGACATAGAGCAATACGAAAGCGGAAAAGAGCACGTCCTTCCACATGGTCACGGCGTAGATGCCGTTATAGGGAAGCAGCGCCCAGAAAGCCACCCATAAAACACGCAGGAAGCGGGGCAGGCCGCTTTTTGCAAGCAGGGAGACACAGCAGGTTTCCACGCCCGCAAGCACCAGCATTTGAAAAACAATGTAGCAGGCAATACCGGCGTTAACGCTGCCTGTGAGGGCATGTCCGAGGCTGTAAAAGCCCTGAAACAGCAGGGTATGGATCAACGAATGATGGCTGCTGTAGGGAATCAGGCCGGTTGCCTGGGAAAACTGGCTGATGCTGTCCGGCGTCATGACGCCCGGATAGTTATAGAGGAACCAGAAAAGCCATCCGGCCAAAATGCAGATAAAGACCAGCGCTTTGCGCCTGCCGGAGAGGGGTTCGCCCTCCAGGCGGGCAGGACGGGAGAAAAACAGCATCAGAATCCGGATACAGGCCAAAAACAGAGCGTATAATCCGGCCGCCGTGGCCAGCACAAAGAACAGGCGAAACAGGCGGCTGTCAAAACCTCCCGTCAGCCGTTTGTGCTCCGCCGCCATGTAAAAGATCATATAAAGTCCCGCCAGCAGGCGGCAGACAAGATGGAATTTTTCCGGCAGCAGGCTGGAACCCGTAAGCTGGCGGGAATAGGAAAAGAGCAGCAGCATTCCGCAAAATACAAAAACGGACAGGATATCGGCGGGGGAAATACCGCCTATATTACAAAGCGCAAACGCCGCAAAATAAGATTTGAGTAAAAATAGAATCATTTCCGCCCCGAAGGGACGGCGGTGGTTTTTTCTATGATAGGAAATGTGCATGGGAACCTCCGGTACATAAGGGTTTTTGCCGTTATCTGGTTTCCGGACCGGCATACGCCTGTTTTTGGCGCGCCGCCGCGAAAATGTCTGTAAAAGTATAACATACTCTCCCAACACTTTCAAGAAAGGGCATAAAGTCACGCAAATCAATTGTAACAGTTCAGCCCCAATGGCACCAGTTTAAGGCGGGTGGCAGGCACACAGACCGGGCGGAAGCGGCGGCGGACGCACAGGGATTTCCTGCGGCAATATCCGAAACGGGAGATTCTCCGTCGGCCCCGTTCCGTTCCGGACTGCCGCAAAGGGCAAAAACTCG
>DERU01000276.1 GCA_002361095.1 Lachnospiraceae bacterium UBA3332 | reverse complement strand
AAACAACTTGTTCAGCAGACACTACTTAACATTTAAATTGATTGTTTTTGTTCGTCAGCAATTTCTCAAATTCATATCGATAAGCAGCAAAACCAAGCCTTTCGTGCAATTGGATGGACGCACTGTTGCATACGCCGGTTCCTGCACGGATGACTTCTGCGCCGTTGTGCCTGGCTTTTGCCTCAGCGTATTCGTATAATTGGGTTGCCACACCGTGCCGCCTGAATTCTTCTTCGATATAGATTTCTTGAATCTCCGCAAAGCGAAAGTCCATTTCTTCATCCTCGCAGAAAGTGACCCAAAGATAGCCTACGATACGCCCATCCTCCCCCTCGATGATCTCTGCAATGGTGCGATCATCCTGTGCGGTTCGTTCGAGATAACCGTAAAATCCAGAAACCTGGCCTGTAAACGAGAACCATTCTGAGCAGTAGTCAGGGTAGGCCATTTCCCGTTTCCATGGACTCTCACAGTCGTAATTGATGCGGCAATGCCGCTCCAAAATGTAATCTCTGTCCTTTTCAAAATCAATATTTCTGTGAATAAGGTTCACATTGACCCCTACCTTTCAAATTCCGTTCTCCCTTTTCAGAAAAGTGTTCCTATATCAACTACTTTATAAGCTGGAATTTATGGCTTTCTCGCAAGTTGCAGATCAATGGTATCATACAATGCAACTGAACCACCATGACTATTTATTGCATCCTCAATCTTTGAGAAAAATTTCTTTCTTATACTTTCCTCAATTGCAATATGGTCAGAATATGTTCCGAGCAATGTACTATACTCATTTGCCGAAAAAATTCGTGTTCTATGAAACAAAGCATATTTTATATCCACAAAACCATATTTTTCTGCGATTCCTGCTCTTTCTATAGCTTGTTCCTCGCTATACTCTGTCGGCACTTCCTGTTTCTTATTATAGAAGTTGTAATAATACTCGCCATAAATTCGATCTATTTCCTCCGAAAGCGGTAAATTCATCAGGATACCCGGGACGAAGCCTCTCATAGGTAGACGCCACCATATCAAATGTCCACTCCAAACCTTTAACTATCAACGCAATGTCCTCCTATATATTCCGATTTGTAAATACAATTTTAACAGGTACACAATTCCGAAAAGGGCGTAAAAAATAAGCTTCCTCCGCTACCGCATTTTAGACATCCGTTTCCGCAGCTTTCTCCATGTCCACAAAGCCTTATAATATAGGAAGAACATAAAAGTGGAGCGCTGCTGCATGGCAATCAGCTTTTTTTCTTCCGGATGTACCCGTTCCAAATAGTACGGATTTTCCATAAATTCCGGAAAAGCGCTACGCATCTCCTCCCCCATCTCTCTGATAAAACGACAGGATTTGTGCCCTTTTCCCACCATATAAGAAAAAAGCGTATTGACATAAAAGAGCTGCGTAAACTCAAAGCAAAGTTCCGGACGATATTTTTCCAAATAGCCCAGCCGTTGTGCCTCCCGCACAATGCCGCGCCCAGCCTCCATCCGATCCAGACAGCGCTCCTTTGTAACGGTATGCACCGTGGAACCGCCATGCTGGTAATAATAATATAACGGCTCCGGAAGATATTCGTAGTGTTTGGCCTGCAGCATCACAGCCGCCCCAATGGCATTATCCTCATAAAAAATATGTTCCGGAAAACGAATCCCCGATTCTGTAAAAATCTTCCTGCGGTACACTTTCACTACCATACTTCCACTATCCAAAATCAGGGAACGATATTTCTCCTCCGTCAAAACACCGCACTGTCCCGGCTTCGAATTTGCCACTATCTGCCCGATTTTCATGCTATGTTCCCCGGTCAGGTGATAATCGCAGCCCACCATATCCGCGCCGGTTTCATCCGCTCTTTTTAAAAGCTTCTCATACATATCGGGCGCAACCCAATCGTCGCTGTCCACAAAGCCCAGCCACTCCCCCGCCGCCAGGGAAATTCCTATATTCTTGGCGCCTCCCTGCCGTTTATTCTCTGCCGAAAAAAAAGTCCTGAATTTTTCCGGATACCGTTTTTCGTATTGCTTTAAAACCGCAGGGGATGCGTCCGTGGATGCATCGTCCACCGCAATGATCTCGTAATCTTCCAGCGTCTGATGCACCAGCGATTCCAAGCAGTATTCCAGCTTCCGGTCCGCCGCCATGTTATAGACGGGCACAATAATGCTCAACCTCATATGCGCTCCTATCCTTCCGGCTTCCACAGTCCTGCGTTCGGCCCTTTCGTCACCTTATACAAATCGAATTCATTGTGCTCGATTCCATAATGTCCCTGATACTCGATCTGCAAATCATACGGCAAAATCTGATCCGGTACAAACTCCCACTCAAACGGCGTATCCAAAAACCAAATCGTATCAAAATCCTGATCCAAATCCACATCCCGCACGTAAAACAGTTTATCCTCCGGGAAATAATAGGAATAGCAAAAACGATTGACATACAAATTATACACAATAATATCGTTTTCACCCACATTCTCGTTCCATACCGCCACCGTCTGATCCGTCAATGTGCTCTTATATTCCTGCCGGTAAGTCTCCAGATACTGCACGGAACCAAGAAACAATAAGAACAGGCTTGCAGGATATAAAACCCATTTTTTTCCCATGTACCGCGACAATTCGATAGCCAAAAACAGGCAAAACAATCCCATGGCAGGAAATACATATTGATCCCGGTAAATCGGACGAATCAGAAAAGACAATGCCACGCCGCAGACTGCCGTCAGCGCGGGCACAGCCATAAAAAGCATCGCGCAGATATCCTCCCTGCGCTTTTTGACGCAGCCTGCCAGTGCGGCGCCCCCGGCAAACACGCAGACAGCCGTAAACAGGAAGCAGGGCCATTTCCATTTGTGGATTCCGAACGCCCACTCAAAAAATCCCCACACTGTCTCCGGTGTGATTTTGGCAATCCAATAACTCTGCGCCACCCCGGCACTCTGCCGCAGCAAAACACCGGCCCAGGGCAAATAAGCCAAAATCATGACAGCAGCGGCCACAAACCACTTTTTCAGCCTTTCCCGCTTTCCGATCAGCAGGGCTAAAAACAACAGAGCCTGCACAATAATCACGGAACCAAACGCAAAATAATGCAAATATGCGGCCGCCACCGTGGAAACTACCAGCCCTGCCCAGCTTATTTTTTCCCGGACACGTTTTTCCTTCCGGGTTGTTATTCCTGCCGCTTCATTTCCCAAATAGCATTCGACACTATACAAGCCGCATGCGGTTACCGCCAGCAGTGCCATGGAATACATGCGGATCTGCACTGCAAATTCCATGGAACACGGAATGCAGCCCAAAATCACAATAAACCAAAATGCAGTCTTGTCTCCAAACAGGCGGCGCACCTTCGTCGCCCCCAAAACCAGCGTCAAAGACATCGGGATAATGGCCACCACTTTCTGCACCTGCAGGCTTTCCCCAAAAATCAGCCTCGCCAGCTTTGCGATAAAATAATAGAGGGGTGGGTGAACATCCGCCGCAGTCCCCTCTACAATCTCCCGGAAGTTCCCCTCCAAAAGCTTCATGGTAAAAATCTCATCCGTCCACACATTCTGGTTAAAAATCAGCGTAAAATAAAGAAGTGTAAAAAAGGCGACGCTGCCCCAAATCAGGGCAGTCCACCAATTTTTCTTTCGTAAAATCATGTTCATTATTTCTCCAAGTTTATATCCTGCAGCAGGCTGCGGATATCCTCCACCGAAAGCCATTCGGTATTGCTTCCGGAACTATAGGCAAATCCCTCCTCCACCATTTTACCGCTGCCGTCCGGCTGTTGTTTATCATTCCATGTCATCTGCGGGTAAACAATAAAGTGCTTGTCATACTCGTAAGTCGTATAGGAATCCTCCGGCGTGACCATAATTTCATGCAGCTTTTCCCCCGGACGAATCCCGATCTCCCGCAGTTTGCATCCCGGCAGCATCGCTTCCGCCAGATCCGTGATCTTAAAAGAAGGAAGTTTACTGATAAATGTCTCCCCGCCCTTCGCTTCCGCAAGCGCCTTGACCACCAGTTCCACACCCTCTTCCAACCGGATCCAGAACCGCGTCATACGCACATCCGTAATCGGCAGTTCTTTCGCGCCCTCCCGGATCAGCCGGTCAAACAACGGGATAATGGAGCCTCTGCTTCCTGCCACATTCCCGTATCTGACAATGGAAAAACTGACGTCTTTGTTCCCTACATAAGCGTTCGCCGCCACAAACAGCTTATCGCTCACCAACTTGGTTCCTCCGTAGAGGTTCACCGGATTCACCGCTTTGTCTGTAGAAAGGGCGACTACTTTCTTCACATCCAAGTCCAGCGCCGCCTCAATGACATTCATCGCTCCATGAATATTTGTTTTGATCGCTTCGTTCGGATTGTACTCACATGTGGGAACCTGCTTGAGCGCTGCGGCATGAATCACATAGTCCACTCCGTCAAAAGCGCGCCGCAGCCTCTGTCCGTCCCGGACATCTCCAATAAAAAAACGAAGCCTGTCCTCATATTCCGCAAACTCCTGCCGCATCATCCACTGTTTAAATTCATCCCGGGAATAAATAATCACCTTTCTCGGGTTATAATGCTCCATTACATATTTCGTAAAACATTTTCCAAACGTCCCCGTACCACCCGTGATCAGGATCGTCTTATCATCCAGCGTCATATTGTATTCCCTCCGTTTTCACAACCGTTCGTTTTGCCAAAACTGCCACACATTTTCCCCATTCTAGCACATGTTTCCGGCGATTGCAACCGTACGCCAAACCCTAAAGTGCCCCTGCGTTATTATGCAGGGCCCAAGGGGCGCTCATTGCAGCCGGTAACGATCCGGGGCGGTCTATTTTTCTTCCATATCAGGTGCGCTGATATCGGTATACATATCCAGCAGGCCTACGGTTTCACTGGCGGGCCTTCCGTATGCATTGCAGCATTTATGGGATACTTCTTTGCCCCCCGCTTTTCCGGCTTCCATTTCAACGCTCATGCGCATCGCACCCAATCTGGTTTCGCCGTCCAAATGCGCCAAAATATCGAGTATCATCTCTTCTTCATTCATAAGTATGTTCCTTTCCCGTATAAATAAACCAACTTCCGGTATGTTCATCCATTCCAACGGACAGCAAAATCAGAAATCCAGCGACAGTCCGGCAAAAAAATCCCGGCGTTCCAAATGCTGCTCTTTATAGCGCATAAAATACGCCTTCATTTCCGTATGACGCTCCCCGATATCCTCCAAAAGCCCCTCAAAATTTTCTTCCGTCACGCACCCCAACTGTGCAAAAAGGCTATAATACTCCCTATCATCCCCAAACTCTTCCAAAACCACTTCCCAAGTTTCCTCATAGCGGCAGCCTTTCGTATGGCTCCTTAAATATTCCTCCAGTTCCTGCCTGACTGCTTCGCACAAACCACAGGAGTTGCAAAGCCGCACAAACGCAAGGCGCACCTTTGCCCGCCGTTTGAACTTCCGGAAACGCACCGGATCCGTCCGCTCATAGTCCTCTTCCCCTGCCAGCACCTGTTTATCATATCCGTCGCTGTCATCCTCATGCATCCGCACCAGCATCCGGGCATCCCATTTTTCCAGCCATTCCTTTGTCCCGGCCTCTTCTATCCTAAACAGAAACGGATCCCCCAATTTCGTAACCGCTACCGCCAGCAGCCGGGAAATTCCTTCCCCTTCGCCAAGGACCTCCCCCCGATTCTTCCCGGCTTCCGGCCACACGCCGGATTTTACCGGATAAAGCACTATCTTTTGCAGTCCTTTGCTTCCGATAAACAAATCCCTGCCCAAGTCAATCGCCTTTTGCGGCAATTCCACCCGCTCCAGCTGCCTGCAATGGGCAAAAGCCCAGCTGTCTATTTTTTCCATGGTATCGGGTAAAACCACAAACCGGAGAAACCGGCTGTCAAAAAATGCTTTTTTACGGATTTGCGTTACGGGCTTTTCTCCTATCCGGGCCGGGATTTTCAAACGCACCGGATTTCCCTCCACCCCCAAAACCAGGATCCCTTCCCCGCTTTCCTCATACAAAAGCTCTGCGTCGCTTCCTTCCAGCCTTACTTTCGGCATTCCGTTTTCCTCCCTGCATCCGGTTTTTTATTCCATTACCGCCAAATTTTCAAAACCGTCACTCCTCACATACGGCGGCAGCCATTCAGGAAAGTTCCAACTCCTCCAATTCCCTGCGGATATGATGCTGCCGCTCGGAGAGCATCAGTTCTTCATTATGCCTTTGGTAATCCGTACAGCCAAACGCCGCAATAAACCGTGCGCTCGCGTCGTTCACCGTCAGTTCCGTGACCAAAATCAGCATTTCATTCCCGTCTGCAAAGGCTTTTTCTACAAACGAAAAAACATGGTGCAGCCATTCCTGTACCCGGGCCGTCCGTTCTTTCAGCCCTTCCACCTGTGCGTCATACTTTTCTTTGACCACTCCCATCGCCGTACCGCTTTCCCGGCTCCCCCGCCCTACAACATCTTTTTGTGCCTCCTGCCAAAAGCGGATCACCGCCCTGTGTTTTCTTTTATCCGAATCCGAAAGAGAATTTGCCCGCTGCAAAGACTCCATAAGCGTATTTCTTCCCTCCTCCAATTTTGCCAAACGGGAGAGAAACTCCTGCACCGACATCTCAGGCTGCTTTTCCACCGTCTGTTTCATCCCTTTTAAAGACCGAGCCAAGTCCGTAAGGCAGGCAGCATGCTCCATCACGCTGCGGATTTCCCCCTGCACTTTATCCACCAGCATTCCAAGCAGGGAAAGCCGTTCGTCAAACGCCGCTTCCCCCGCTTTCTTCACGGTATCCTCCCCATAGCTGCCCTTTAAAATATCCTCCACATGATAGTCTTTTTTATACTTCTGATATAAATCATAGTACGCAATAAATTCTTTCACTATCCTGTCGTTGCGCAAGTACTGTCCGGCCAGCGTTTCATCCGCCAAAAGCCCCTCTTCCTCATAAAGCTTTAACACGCTTGACAAGTCCTCCCAGCCCCTGGCCGTCACGTAAGAACGCCCTTTCGCCGTAGTCTCGATCCTGTAAAAATATTCCTTTTTCAAATCAAGGAAATTGGTCACCGCATTATGCAGCCCTTTTTCCTGCGCATAAATCTTCCAAGCCTCATAATCCTCCTCCACCTCCAGCACACGCAGACGATCCATGGTCACAACGTCAAACTCCCTTACGGACTTATTGTATTCCGGGGGATTTCCCGCCGTCACCACCACCCAGCCTTCCGGAACCTGATGACAGCCGAAAGTCTTATATTGCAAAAACTGCAGCATGGACGGAGCAAGCGTCTCCGAAATGCAGTTGATCTCATCCAAAAACAAAATTCCTTCCCGAAGCCCGCTCTCCTCCATCACGTCATAAATCGACGCAAGAATCTCGCTCATCGTATATTCCGTGATATCCACCTCTTTTCCGTCATACACCCGATGCCGGATAAACGGCAGGCCTAACGCCGACTGACGCGTATGATGCGTCATGGAATAGGACACCAGCGCAATTCCCAGTTCCTGCGCCACCTGTTCCATAATCGCCGTCTTCCCGATGCCGGGCGCGCCCAGCAGAAAAATCGGTCGCTGCCGCACCGGCGGCACCCTGTACTCTCCATACGCATCCTTTTTTAAATAAATTCTCACGGAATCTTTGATATATGCTTTTGCCTGCGTAATGTTCACCGCGCCTTCTCCTCCCTTTCTTCCAAATCATCCCTGTCAAACGTCACCCGCATTGCCCAGGGCGGCACCGGCGGACCGTCATCTTCCGCCTCTAAAAACGCAAAAATCACATCATATCCGGGCATTTTCTCCGGATATACCCCGTAACCGTCCGTAAAATAAATCAGCCCTTTCAGGTTTTCAAATTCCCCTTTTTGCAGCAATTGCTCTACATAGGCAAAAACCGGCCTAAAGTCCGTGGAACCAAATCCCTGCAAAGTCTCTTTTTCTATAAACGCATCCAAATCCGCTTCACAGGTAATTTTTACATCGGAACGGATTTCACTGTCGCATTGGATAATATGCACGTTAATTTTCCGGAAAAAATGTTCCGTCCCTTTCAAAATTGAATACGTTCGGCGCAAAAAGCCACGCAGTACCGACCCCCGGCATGAAGCGGACGTATCCAGCGCAATCACAAAATCCCTGACTTTTTTTGCCTCCTTAGATTCCAGCGGTTCAATCAGCGGCATATTCCCGTAATGGGAAAGCCCGTACGTATAATAAACATAATCAAACTCATCCTCATTGATCCCGGCATGCTCCCCCATCACAGTAAAATGCTGCAAAAGCTTTGCATAATCAAAACGGTCCCGCGTGGCCTCCGCCAAATTTTTTTCCATGCTTTCCGAGTGGGTTTTTGCCTTGGAAAAACTCTTCAGATCCGCCTTCACCCGCTCGCCGATCTTTTTCCACTGCTCCTGGGTAACCAGCAGTTCCTCTTTTTCCGCAGGCAGCCAAAGCGCATGGGTATCCCGCCTAAACAGTTGCGTCCATATGGCAAGCACCTCCCTGCTTGGAGGCGTATTGCGCAAATACCGGTAAATTTTTTCTGCCGTAAGCGCCCCGGCCTGCTCTTTTATCTTCTCCAGGCACGCCCGGGCATCCACGTCGGTCTGCAGTCCTGCCCCGGGCATCCCCATCTCTAAAATCGTGCCTTCCACCGCCATATCCGCCGCCATGTCCCAAAGCTGCGTATCCACCTTATCATACTGAAAACGGTGAAAAAAAATGCAATGCAGCAGCACATGCAAATAAAGCCGCACGCTATAATCCGGCTCCTCCTTACAAGCACGCAGTATATAGGCCGGGTCATAGAACAGGGATGTTCCATCCGTTGCCACCCGGTTGCTCTGCGCCTCCTCCACCGGCAAAAGCTTTGCAATCGCCACATCCAAAAAGCGCATCTGCACCAAAATCGAATCCCTCGCCAGCTGCAAAAAAGCCGCCGCCAGACGGCTTACTTTTTCCCGTTTCCTGTCCCGTTCCAGCACGCTCTTCCTCCCTGTCCGGTCTTGTCCGCCAAATGATAAAATCTTATTTTCCCCATTATAATATAAAAAACACAATGCCGCAACAATCCCTTCGGATGCGCACGGAAATCAATTTTGCGGGCGGTTACTTTCACGGGAAAAAGGCTTAGGCCAAACCGTACGCGCCGCCCGCTCTCCGGTTTGGCCTAAGCCTTCCCCTCGTGCAAAATAACTGCAGGCAGGCCGGAAATGCGCGCCCATCCTGGGGCATACCGGCCGACGTTATCTCCCCGGCAGATCCAGCGCGGCGGCAGCCCGTCCGGCCTGCGCAAGTTCCTTGGCTAATGTATAAAGCGCAAGAAACGTCATATATTTTTGCGGGGAAAGCCTTCCCTCCAATTCGCCAAGGAGCATCCGGACCTCCTGGCCGGAAAGACTTACCGTCTCGCACGCAGACACCGGAAGCCCCGCCATGCGCATGACTTTAAACAATTGTCCCTGCCATTCGCTGTCAAACCTCCCCTTTTCCTGCAGATAACATAATCTCTGTGGGTTCTTAAAATGGTGCATCAGCCATTCCAGCTTGTACTCCTCCTCATCGGATACCTCCTCCCACTCCTCCGCCTCCGGTACCGGCTTTCTTAAGCAGTACGCCGTAAACGTCCGCAGCCTGTAAAAATCACGCGTCAGCTGATCCCTCTCATAGATCGGTTTGCCCAAAAGGTTTGCCATCAAAAGCAGCACGCCGCAGATTCCGTTACTCATGCTGTCGGAATCCTGCCACGGTTTCCCCATATCCCGCCAGCTTTCCGCATCCAAATACCCGCTATGTGAAATCTGTTCCCATAAAATCCTAAAACCGCTGCACAAAAACCGGCACAGGGTTTCCCTGGCTTCCTTTCCGTCTCCGTTTTCCACTTCCGAAAGAATACCCGCTGCCATAACGGCGCTTTTGCGCTCCCTCCAGCCAAACCTTTCCAAAAACCCGGGACAGCGACGCATCCATGCAATACCGCTTTCATACCATTCTTTTTTCTGGCACTCCTGCGCCCTCTGCAGCCATGTCTCACAGCCCCTCTGATTCGCCGTGGCATACACCACCGCCGGAACCAAATAAATTCTGGCCTCCTGCAGCCGCCTGTCCATCATGGCCAACTGCCGTTCCTCCCAATCGGATAATCCCCGTTCCGCCTTTTGCCGATATAAAAACCGGATTGCGTAAAGACTGTCTTCCTCCGCACTGCAAAAATACAAAAGTCCCTTTCCCTCACGCATCCCGATATACCTCCCGAAATTTTCCGTCCTCTATCATTCCAAAGCTTTTTTGTTCCAAGCTGTAACAATATACCTCATTCGTCAGGATTTCTTCCTCCCGGTTGCATAGTTTATTTGTATCCTGCAGGCTGCTGCGCACTACATCCGGCGAAATCATGCTGGCGCTGTGTATCTGCGCTTCGTGAATACTGGTAAATGCAATATAGAAATCTTCCCCGAAAGATTCCGCGATTTTTCTTGCCACACCGGGATAAAACAGGGCGACCGCACCGTTAATCTCCAGTGTATTCGTCAAAATATATCCCCGCATACCTTTTCTGATTTTTACGGGGCACTCGTCCGTCATAAATCTGCCGTCCTCGTGTCGCTTTTGATCCCAGGAAAGCAAATCTTCCACCGAATAAAGTCTTGGCGGATATAAAAAACAGGTATTCACCATCGCTGCCTCCAAAACCTCTTTTTCATTGCGTTTCCACTGCTTCATGCGGCTCCTATGCATTTTGGCCGTAAAATAGTCGCCCCCGGCATGCGCCATAACCGCATAGAGAACCAATGCCACATCCCCAATCCGGATATGGGGCACATCCTTTATTTCTTCCTTGACATAAGGATAATGCAGCGGACGTAAAATCAATTCCTCCTTCACTTTTTCGTATTCGCTGCAATCCGACAGCAATGTGTTTTCCTGTGCCCTGATTGCGGCGCGCAAAAGTTCAAACAGTCTGGCAATCTCCTTTTCCTGCAGTTCTCCGGTTCCGCCCCCGATACGCTCCATGGTCTCCTCCGACTGTTTCAAGCGGGCGCAGCACTCCTTTTTCCCGTTCCGCAGGCGGAATACAAACTGCCCGTCTTCACAGGAGACTTGAAACGGATACGGAAACTCCCGGTCAATTCTTTCCTGCAAAAAACACCGCACATATTCTATTTTTTCTTCTTGGTTCATCGCTACCTCCTCTGATTATGAATTCATGATGGGATTCTTGCTCTGCATGTTGGAAAAATCAGAATGTCAATACCGCTCTGCCGAAATCGGACGTCTTGCTGGCCGGCCCCTGGCCCGATGCGCGCGGGATTCAAGAAATACAAGAGATCACATATGGAATATTTGAAAAACGGTTCTTCATCAACCGTCCCCAAAAGTATACCACACTTTTTCCGAATACGCAGTCCACTCACGGCATCAACTTTTGCACAATCGTCTTTTTTTACAGGGGGCGTCTATCCTAAAAGAAACATGCGCAGCAATCAATTTTACAGGCA
>DERU01000024.1 GCA_002361095.1 Lachnospiraceae bacterium UBA3332 | reverse complement strand
CCGATTTACATAACCATTCATTCTTTTCTTCCATTTCACCCTACAGACGGCGGCGCCGCAGTCGCGGTATCGCCGTCTGCCTCCTTAACGCACTTTATCACTTTGCACATTACAGCGGAGGTGATTCCTTGTGGCAAACGACAAAAGCATTCCCGACCAGCTTATCCTATACCGCGGCCATTCGCACAGGATCAACGGGGACATATCCATTCATGTCCCTACGTTAGGAGAAATCTGCGCGTACGGCGAAGCAAGCTATTT
This sequence comes from Lachnospiraceae bacterium UBA3332, assembly GCA_002361095.1. GTDB lineage: Bacteria > Bacillota > Clostridia > Lachnospirales > Lachnospiraceae > Gallintestinimicrobium. The sequence goes on along the minus strand of DERU01000024.1, from coordinate 5,506 downwards.
TTCGATGGTTCACACTTTATGCTCTGTCGGTATCGATTTATGCTGGCAGCTCGAAGAAGCCGGCATTGCGTTTGACGAAATATCGGACTTCAAACTGTTCTACTCCCTTTTATGCAAGCGTTACGACACGGAACAGACAAAAATCCTATTCGGGGATATTCTCAATTTCAAGTCCATGAAACTTTACCAGGATGATACGGGCGCGTTCTACTTAAGGCAGGAAACCACGGCTAAGGACGGTACGGCCAAAACCATTACCCTCAACGAGGCGGACTACCTCGAAACGGTTAAATACCTTCGGGCATTGCATAACTTAAAAAGAAATAACGCCGTCGCCGGAAGCAAAAGCTGCCGGATGGCCTTTATAGAAGATGCAAAAGCGGAATATGAGGCACATTTGCAGGAGCCCAGGCAGTCGCATTTACTGCCGCTCATATCCACTATGGTAAATTTCGACGGTTTTAAAAGGGACGACCGTACCGTATGGGACATGAACATCTTTGCTTTCATGGACAGTGTAAAAAGAATTGACAAAATCCGGAATGCCGGCCTGCTCTTGCAAAGCGGGTATTCCGGTTTTGGTATAGACTTAAAAAAAGTCAAAAAAGAGGAACTCGATTACATGGGAGAACTGCCCTGACGGCGCTCCCGATGAAAAAGGAGGAATCAAACATGACCAAATTTAACCCCAACGAAGTTGTATTTGAGAAAATCAGGTACATCGAGGAATTCGACCCCACCACCAGGCAGCTGCTAAGCAGGCTGACGAATGTCAAAGAGCCCACCTTGAATTTCACGTCCGAAGGCACGCCGGTCACGGACGCGCAGGGCGCGGAAATCGTAACCTTTTACAATGCCGCGCAGGGTACCCTTTCTTACACCAACGCCATCCACTCTTTCGACCTGCTTGCGGAACAGTTTTCTTCCGAAAAGGTCGTCGCAACCGAGGACAAGAAAATCGTCGCGCCCGTAAGCGAAGTCCTGGAAATCATGGATAACAAGGTCGTCCTGAAATACGTTCCCGTGGGGACTGCGGGAGCCGAAATCAAATACGTACAGCTTGTGAACGACTCCAATGAATTCGGCGAAACCCTGGAGGTTTCCGCCGCCGCTGCGGAAGGCAAATTTACCATCGACGCCGCAGCCAAAACCCTGACCTTCCAGGAAGGTACCACAGGCCGGGTCATTGTGGACTATGAAGCGGAAATGGCCGAAGCGATCAGCCTTGCAAAAACCACCGACTCCATGCCGCCCATCCGGACGCTGCATGTACACTGCTATTTCCGGAACAAATGCGACAACAACATCAAGTATATCGGCGTGATCACCTTCCCCCGGGCGCAGATCGATATCTCCAGCGTGGACGTCAGCCTGACTCCCGACGGCGGGCATGCGGTAACCTATAAACTGCAGAAACCTTACTGCGACGAATCCGGAAAACTGTGTTCCGTTTTCGTCTACAAGGACTGATATGGACCGGGCTGTAAAGCCCTTTCTATATTGCAGCCACGGGGGGACACCACCAAAATGGCAAAAGAATACAACGCTGTCTGCAGTATCTGCGGACAGCGGTATCATGTCTGCAATACCTGCAAAAGCATGAAAACCCAAAAATCCTGGCGAACCGTTACGGATACGGCGGAATGTTACAAAATTTATATGACCGTTTACGGTTATGGAAACGGTACCATCCCAAAAGAAAAGGCACGGAACATACTAAACGGATGCGCTTTACCCAAAACATTTCAGCCCCATATCAGGACAATCGTCAACGAAATCCGAAACCCCGATGGGAATACATGATTCATCACTGTTTGAATCTGTATTCCCATTTTTTTTACGCCCTAAGGATTATGGGAAAAACCAGTGAGGAACGCTACGATGAATGTATATTTGGATCATGCGGCCACGACGCCGTTGTCCGATTCCATGAAAGCATATTTAAGTTCCGTCTTGGACCAATGGGGGAATCCCTCCTCCCTGCATGCACAGGGGACAAAGCCGAGACAGATCATCGCAAAGGCACGGCAGTCCGTCGCCGGCTTCCTGCATGCGGCCGCAGGCGACATAACCTTTGTCCCGTCCGGATCGGCCGGAAACACTCTGGCGGTGAAAGGAACCGCTTCCGAAAACCCACGGAAAAACCGGTACGCCGTATTTTATTCCCCAACCTCACATAAATCCATGCAAAAAGCATGCGCGTCATGCATATGCAGCCGGAAACTCCGGGTAAATTCCGCAGGGGAAACCGATTTGACATACCTTTCCCAAATCCTGCAGACTTGCAAGAAAAAGAAACCTTTGGTCTGTGTGGAGGCCGGAAATTCGGAGATCGGTTCCATAAACGACATAATCGGGATCGGCTCCATTGTCCATAAGCATGACGGCATTCTCGTTGCCGATGCCACCGGTTACATCCCCTCCCGCCGGGTTGACATGCGGCTTTGGAAAGATTATGTCGATATTTTAACATTCAGCGGCCATAAGCTCCATGCACTGAAAGGGATCGGCGTGCTGTGGAAAAAAAGCAGCATCAAATTGAATCCTTTGATCTATGGTTCGCAGGAAAACAATCTGGTCGGGGGCACGGAAAACGTTCTGGGCATCGCTTCATTGGGAAAAGCCGTTACAGACTACCGCTACGCCCACGTCTCCCCGGCCGGCCGGGACTATCTCTACCACGCCATCCTCCGCCTTATCCCGGACAGCTATTTAGTCGGCCCTCCCGTAGAATCCGGAAACAGACTCCCCCACAATCTATACATGTGCTTTAAGGGCATCGACGGGGAATCGCTCCTGTTTCTGCTGGACATGCACGGGATCCGGGTATCCACCGGCTCCGCCTGCACCGGCACGGATTTGGCCGCCTCCCCTGCCCTGTCCGCCATCGGTATGCCCAAGGAGGATCTCCACAGCTGTATCCGGATGACGCTCAGCGGGCAGGAATCCCGGGAGGAACTGGATTATGTATCCGAAACATTAAAACAATGCGTGGAAGATTTGCGCCGAATGAAGGGCGCATAGCGGGCTATATAACCCGAATTTGGCGCAAATCCCGCGCAAAGCGGGGCGTGCAGCCAACGGGAATGATTTTGCTAACACGCCCTAAACAGACAGGAGGAATATCATGCCTATTTTACACGGTATCAGAAATTTTTTGGAATTTGCAAACGATAATTGGACCACAATCGCAGTTGTAATGGGACTTGCCGTCACCGTATTCCAAAAGGTCATACGGTATTTGCGCAAATCCGAGGAAGAAAAAACCGCCATTGTGAAAAAGCAGATACAGCAAACCATGTTAAAGCTTGTCACGGACGCGGAACAGGATTACGGGGATTGGAAGCAGGCCGGTTCCGTCAAAAGGGCCCAGGTCATTGATACGCTGTTTGCCGACTATCCCATTTTGTCAAAGGTATCCGACCAGGAAGATTTCCTGAAATGGATTGACCGTACCATCGACGAATCGCTTGTGGCCTTGCGTGAAATTATCACCCAAAACAGGAATTGAGGAGGCCGGAAAATGGAAAACCAGACAAACCATCCCGGTATGCGCGGGATTGATGTTTCCGCCTATAACGTAATCACGGATTACCATAAGGTCAAAAAGGCAGGCGTACAATTTGCCATCCTCAAAATCATCCGCAAGGATCTGCGTCCGGACAAATTATTCGCCACCCACCGAAACGGTTTTCAGTCCTGCGGCATCCCCCTGTTGGGCGTATACAATTACAGCTATGCCCAAACCATAGAAAAGGCCAAAACCGACGCCCAAACCGTGGTAAGCTATTTAAAGCAATACCGCCTGAGGACAACCGTTTATCTTGACGTAGAAGACGCCTGCCAGAAAAATCTGGGCAATACCCTGATTTCCATTATAAACGCTTATCAGGAAGTCATAGAAAACAACGGATATGCTTTCGGATTATACACGGGTATGAGTTTCTATCACTCTTATATCAAGCCCTACAAATCCGCCTTAAAATGCGGGGTGGAATGGATCGCCAGATATCCCGGCAAATCGGACAGGAAAATTACGGATCCGATCCCCGTATCCAAAAAGCCGGATATCGGAACCGGTATTGAAGGCTGGCAATACGCCTCCACCGGCATCATAGACGGCATCAAAGGTAAGGTAGACTTGAATATCTTTTACGGGAATGCGTCCGCCGATATGGGCAGCCCGCCTGCGGTTTCCGAAATCCCGATAAACCTGCCCGGCATAATCAACACCCAATCCGGAAACCTCAACATCCGTTTTGCCCCGGATGTATCTGCCGCCAAAGTCGGCTTCTATTCCAAAGGGGAAACCGTAGAGCTGCTTGCCAAAACATCCGGCAACTGGTACAAGACGGAAAAAGGATATATATCCGGCCGTTACGTTACCGTTTTGTAAGGTGAAATCCCTGTCCTGCAAGGCTTGCGTCTGCGCGGCGTCCGCAAGCCTGGTATGCGCAAATAGCCGCGCAGAAATGAGGAAAATCATGCATGGACGCAATAAAGGAATTACTCCACATCAACTTTTCGTATGTTTTCCTGTCCGTCCTTGTCATTCTTGCAGGAATCAAAGCCATCGCTTCTGTCTTTGAGTGGACCGTGGGCAAACTTGGCCTGGAAACCAAATGGATGCAAAGACGACGCGAAGAACATGCTCTGCTGATTCAGACTTCCCAAAACCTTACCGCACTGCAGGAAAAACACGAAAACGACGCAGCGCGTTCCGACCGGAGGGACGAAGAAATTTCCGCAGATATCAAAAAGCTGACCCAAATGTTTTTGGACAAGGAAATCGACGATATGCGATGGGAAATCAACAATTTTGCCACAAAAGTATCCGAGGGAAAGCCATGTAACAGGGACAGCTTCAAGCACTGTATCCATATTTACGAAAAATATGAAAAGATATTGGAAGAAAACGGTATGGAAAACGGCGAAGTCGAAATTTCGATGGAACTGATCAACGATGTCTACAAACAAAAATTAAAAACCGGTTTTTAGGGTTTTGGCTGACAGTTACTTTTCATGGGGTGGGGAAGGGCCTGGGCCAAACCGGGCGGCGCGGACGGAATCTATTGAAACCATCGTAACGGATATGGTATAATGACAGACAGGTTGAAAGACAGGAGGAAAATTTTGCCATGGCGAATGTAACTTGTGAATGCGGTACCATATTTCCGCTCGATAAGGTAAAAAATATGGAGAAATGCCCGGTTTGCGGCAGGCCTCTTTTTGGGGGGGACGGCAGTCCGGACGAATCCCCAAAGGAAACCACGAAGTGGTATTATTATGAGGAAGGTGGCGGAACATTAATGAAAACTTTATCTAGTCATTTTACCCCACTATACACCTTCGATGCCTTAGATCATGAAGACGCGAGGAGACAGTTAAAAGAAATCTACCCCAACTGTCCGCTCCTAAAGCCTGTCCGGCAAGACACCGTGCGCTGTCCCAGATGCGGGAGCACACAGATTCAGATGGTTCCCAGAAAATTCAGCCTATTGACGGG
>DERU01000094.1 GCA_002361095.1 Lachnospiraceae bacterium UBA3332 | reverse complement strand
GCCTGCCTCCCGCCTTAAACTGATGCCATTGGGGCTGAATTGATTTCCGTGTCGGCGCATGCGGGCGGCTTGCACAATCCGCATTTCTGTGTTACGCTGAAAAACGGAATAAGTGTTGATTGGGATGGTTGCCAAAGCGGGCAGGGAGGTTTACATGATTCGATTCAGGAAAATAACGGAAGAAAATTTTGCGGAAATTATGCAAATGAAAAGACCGGATGACGAGAAATTCGTGGCATCCAACGCTTATTCCCTCGCACAGGCATGGCTGTATAAGGATGCGGGGGATGTGTATCCTTTTGCCATTTATAATGATGAGCAGCCGGTCGGGTTTATGATGTTGGATGAGGATTTGGAGGAAAGGTGTCTGGTTCTTTGGAGGATTATGTTTCCGCCACAGTATGAGAAAAAGGGCTATGGCACGGAGGCCGTCCGGCTTCTCATCCGAATGGCGCAAGAGAGCGGGAAATATGATTTTATGATTCTTGATTATGTGCCGGGAAATGAAGTTGCGAAGCACGTGTATGAGAAAATGGGATTTAAACCAACCGGGGAGACTAACAACGGCGAAATCGAAATGAAGTTGGATTTCAGGCGGTGAAGTAGGCGGCAGGACAGAGGGGGAAGTATGGAATATGTTCCGGCAAAAACAATCGTGACAAAGACGAAATCATCAGACTGGTTCGGCATCGATTATAATATGAATATTTACCGGGGATGCTGCCATGGCTGTATCTATTGTGACAGCCGCAGTGAATGTTATCGCATCGACCGTTTTGATACCGTGCGGGCAAAAGAAAATGCGCTGCCCATTATCCGGGACGATTTACGCCGTAAGGTGAAAAAGGGTGTGGTGGGGACCGGATCCATGAGCGATCCGTACAATCCGTTTGAGAAGGACCTGGAATTGACAAGGCATGCGCTGGAACTTTTGGATGCTTTCGGATTTGGGGCCGCGATAGCAACCAAGAGCGACCTGATTGCGCGGGACGTGGACATATTGGGGCAAATCAGGGAACATTCCCCTGTCCTGTGTAAAATCACGGTGACTACAACGGACGAGGCGCTGGCCGGAAAAATAGAATCCGGGGCACCCTCACCCCAAAAAAGGCTGGAAGCGGTTGCTGCATTGCACAAAAACGGGATTTTTGCGGGAATTTTACTGATGCCTGTGCTGCCCTTTTTGGAAGATTCCCTTGCAAACGTGCTGGGTGTGGTGGAAGAGGCCCATAACGCAGGGGCGGATTTTATTTATCCGGCGTTTGGCATGACGCTGCGGGCCAACCAGCGGATCTGGTACTTTGAGAAACTCAAAGCGCTTTTTGGGGATAAGGATTATCCGGAACAGTACAGGAGGACGTTTGGGGGCCAATACCGGTGTATCAGCCCAAACGCCCGGAAACTGTGGACTGCTTTTTCCGAAAAATGTGAAAAATATCATATTTTATACCGAATGAAAGATATTGTACATGCTTATAAGGGCAACTATACCGACGGACAGTTGGATTTGTTTTCTTTATTATAAAGCGCAATGGCATAGCCCCGCACAAAACCCTGCCAAAAGGCAGGGTTTTGTGCGGTAACCGTAAGCTTTTTTGGTTACAGGATATAAGAATCCGAATTTACAATGCGGGAGTGCAGCAGATCATTGAAAAGACCGACGAGGGAAGGGGCGCCTTCCGTATCCTCGCCGTCCTGGATAACGGCAACGTTTTGGGAAACCGTTTCCACAGCGCTTCGCTGTGCGGGACTGCAATATACGCTGGCACAGTTCTCCAGCTGTAGCGTATCCAAAATCCGGTCTACGGTTACGGTGTCCTGGATGCTGACACTCGCGCAATTGCGGCAGATCAGTCCGTTGGGGGATGCGTCCAGAATGGAGGAGTCTATTTTGGTTCGTATTTTGTTTTCAATGACCCTTGCGTCAGACTGTGTGTCGGCAATTACGCACAGTTCCTGATACTGGGCCGGAATTTTCCGGAAAGCCTCCAGCTGCTCTTTATACAGGTTTACGTTGCCGTCCACATACAGCTTTTCAATTTGGGAAAGCAGGGGCAGGCTGTCTTTTGGCAGGGTGAGATGTCCGTAAATATAAAGGCTTTTGCCGTATTTGGCAAGCAGGGAATCGGTGAGTTCCACATCCCCGTCAACAAAGACGAATCCGGAGGGAACGACCGTAAGCGCCACGTTTTCGTCAAACATGGAAACGGCGGCTTCCAAGTGTTTTTGTGCCACGACAAAGCGGCTTGTTTTAAAACGGATGCTTTTTTCAAGGAGCGGTTGGATATCCGCCTCCGTGTCGGTTAAAAGAACCGTGTCTTTTGCGTAGTAACGTCCGTTTTGACGGGCGCGCAGCGGGAAATACCGGTCAATGGTGAAATGGGACGGCATGACGGTATAGTCGCCGGGGTAGCAGTCCATGCTTCCGTTGAGGGAAAGCATACCCAAATAGGGATTTAAGCTGTCCGGACAGATCACATTGCCGTTGACATGGATGCTGTAAATACTTTTTAAGACTTCTTCCGTGCCGGGCGCAATGGAGAGATTGCCGTTGATACAGATGACGGTATTGGGAACCACAGGAGTACTTCCGGTAATTTCGTAATTTCCGTTCTGGGAGATCAGATGGATGTCCCCGTCGATTTCCATGGTTTTATCAATGTTGGAAATAATGGGCAGTTGGTTCAGGATGGATTTGCTGCGTTCGTCCACCAGAAGCAGATCCGCATTGAGGATGATTTTTTCATAGGCAGTCCAATCCTCCTCCCTGATTTTTCTTGCGTCGCACACGTCACAGTTTAACACAAAATTTTTCTTTTCAAACATAGTTATTCTCCTTTCATGGCTTCCCGTAAATGTTTTCTGGCGGATGACAGCTTGAAACGGATGGTTCCGGGCGGCTGGCAGAAAATTTTTCCCAGTTCCGTCGCATTGTAGCCCTGCAGATAACGCATGACAAACAGCATGCGTTCTTCGTCGGGCAGGACGGACAGGAGCATGGCAATGTCGGTTTCGGAAAATCCTGCCGTATCCGCCGCAGTTTCCGGCATCCGGTCTGTGACCGTTTCCCGGAAACTATGACGGATTTTATCCACATACAGGTTTTTGACGGTGCGGTACATCCATGCCCGCCGTTGGCTTTCATTAAGGGTATGGAGTAAATCTGCATGCAGCAGGGCGCGCAGAAATGCTTCCTGCACCAAATCCTCCGCCTGTGTGCGATCACAGGTCATGTATTGGCACCAGTCCGTCAGTTCCTTTTGGCATAAATGATATAATGCTTCAATCATGGGGCTCCCTTCACCATGTGCGCGGCACAGGAACGAAGAAACCGTTTTGGGCCGGCACATTCCAACCGTTTGTCCGTCGGCGTGTCATCTGCTTTTCATATATAAAACGTTTGAGGAGCATAAAGTGTTGGGATTATTTAAAAAACGGTGAATCCTTTCGGTTCTTTTCGGTTCCTTTGTCGGCCCGGTAACGGGCAGGGCTGACATGATAATATTTTTTGAAGGCAAAGGAGAAGTGTTCGGCGGAGGAATAGCCCAGCTGTTCCGCAACGGAAGCGATGCTCCTCCCTTTTTGGGTAAGAAGGACGGAGGCGGCGGACATACGTGCTTCCGCTTTTTTTTGCTGGAATGTTTTTCCGTAATATTCCTGCAGAAGCCGCTGGGTTTGGCGGGTGCTCAAACGCAGCCGCTGGGCGAGGCCTTCCAGGGAGGAATCTGAGTATTCGTAGAGAAAATATTCTTCTATGATGATGGATTTACTATCGTAGAGGTTGCTGGGGGCAAAAGGATAGGTCGCATTTTGTTCCCGTTCGTAATTGCGCACAATGGAAATGAGGAACTGGGACAACAAAAGCCGGGTCTGGTTTTGGTATCCGGTATAGCGGTGGGAGAGTTCCTCGAAAAGCTTTGTCAGCAAAAAGCGGACGCCCTGCGTGTCCTGTCCCAGCCAGAAGGAGGTGGAACAGAAAGCATCCATGACGGGCGAATGCTTTTGGGAGCGGGAAGAGGTGCGGACTTTAAAGTAAATACAATATTCCTGCATGGGATCGGGGAGGACCGGGGCCTGGGCGTGTTCCACGTGGGGGCCGGTCACGTAAAGGGTATTGGGACAGAGGTCATATTCTTTGTCCGGCAGTGTCAGCTTTCCGTACCCGCAGGAAATATAATGTACTTCGTAGCAGCCGTTTCCGTGGCTGTGGAGGGGAATGACCCTTGTGAAACGTTCAAAAATGATGTTCAGGACATAGACGGAAACACCGTCCATGGAAAAATGGATGTCCATATCGGTGTAGCGGGTTTTCATGGGCAGTTTCTCCTCCTGTGGCGCACGGTACATTACCATTACCATATCATAACGCGGCGGTGGGGACAAGTTTCTTTTTTTAGCACTTTCTATTATCCGGCAAATGTGGTACAATCGTTACAGTTCAGGCAAAAAGGGAGGCGTGTGGGATGAAAACATTTGATGTAGTTGCATTGGGCGAACTGTTGATTGACTTCACGGAAAACGGTGTGAGCGGACAGGGGAATACGGTATATGAGGCAAATCCGGGCGGCGCGCCGTGCAATGTGCTGGCCATGCTCAATAAACTGGGACGGAAAACCGCTTTTGTCGGCAAGGTGGGGCAGGATATTTTCGGGAACAAACTTAAGGCGACGCTGGAAGAGGTAGGCATTGATACCTCCAACCTGATCATGGATGAGGAGGCGCGCACGACACTCGCGTTTGTGGAAACCTTTCCGGATGGGGACAGGGATTTCTCATTTTACCGTAACCCCGGCGCGGACATGATGCTGCGGGAACAGGATTTGCATGAAGAACTGCTTCGGGATACGAATATTTTCCATTTTGGGACGCTCTCCATGACCCATGATGAAGTGCGTAGGGCGACGAAGAAGGCTATTGCCATTGCCAAAAAAAGCGGCAGTGTGATTTCTTTTGATCCCAATCTTCGCCCTCCGCTTTGGAAGTCGCTGGAGGACGCCAAGGAGCAGGTGGCTTATGGTTTGTCCCAATGCGATGTGCTCAAGATTTCGGACAACGAGATCCAATGGTTTACCGGGGAGGAGGATTATGACGCCGGGATTGCGAAGCTTAGGAGCCAATATGAGATTCCCCTGGTTCTGCTGTCCATGGGAAGGGACGGAAGCCGGGCGTATTATAAAGATCTGCGCGTGGAAGTCAAGCCGTTTATTCAGGAGGCGACCATCGAAACCACCGGGGCCGGGGATACTTTCGGGGGATGCTGTCTGCATCATGTGCTTGGGTACGGGCTGGAACAGCTGGATGAGGATAAACTGCGCAGGATGCTGACTTTTGCGAATGCGGCGGCTTCCATCATCACCACGAAAAAAGGCGCCCTGCGCGTGATGCCGACGGCCGGGGAAGTGGAAGCATTTATTGAGAATGCCCGTTGACGGTATGCCTAAAAAGCAAAATTACCGGGGATGCGCCAGCGTCTCCGGTTTTGTACGGAAAAGAGGTTGCAAAAATGGAATCCTATTCAATGCTAAAAGACTTGGCGATTATTTTGATTGCGGCAAAATTTTTCGGTATCCTGGCGCGGAGATGTAAAGCGCCGCAGGTGGTGGGGGAGATTATCGCGGGGCTTCTGATCGGTCCCAGCGTGTTCGGGTTTGTACAGCAGTCCGATTTTATCATCCAGATGGCTGAAATCGGCGTAATTATTCTGATGTTTTCGGCGGGACTGGAGACGGACTTAAAGGAACTGATCAAAACCGGGCCGATCGCCTGTCTGATCGCCCTGTGCGGCGTATTTGTACCGTTGATCTGCGGAACGTTTCTTTACATGATGTTTTACGGGTTTGCCCCTTGGGGGGACGAACGGTTTTATAAAGCGGTTTTCATCGGCACCATCCTGACGGCAACTTCCGTCAGCATCACGGTAGAAACGCTTAAGGAACTGGGAAAACTCAAAGGGAAGGTCGGAACGACAATTATGAGCGCGGCCATTATCGATGATGTTATCGGCATCATTGTGCTGACGTTCGTGATCGGGTTTAAAAGCCCGGAATCTGCGCCTGTGCAGGTAGTGATGAATACGGTGCTGTTTTTTGTGTTTGCCATCGGCGTCGGAGTGATTTTTTACCATATCTTTAAAATAATGGATAAAAAATATCCCCATACAAGGCGGATACCGATTATCAGTCTTGCGTTTTGCTTTGTTATGGCGTATGTGGCGGAGCAGTATTTTGGCATCGCGGATATTACCGGGGCATATGTGGCGGGACTGGTGCTTTGCTCCATTCAGGATTCCAATTATATTGCCAGAAAAATGGATATCAATTCGTATATGCTGTTTGGGCCGCTTTTTTTTGCCAGTATCGGTTTAAAAACAGATATCAGCAGCATGAACATGTCGATTCTTCTTTTTGCCGTTGCCTTTGTGGCGGTCGGCCTTTTGGCGAAAGTGATCGGCTGCGGCCTGATCGCCAAGGGATGCCGGTTTTCCTGGCCGGATTCTTTAAAGATCGGCGTAGGCATGATGACGCGGGGAGAGGTTGCCCTGATTGTTTCGCAGAAAGGGTTATCCGTAGGGCTGATGGAGCCGGTATATTTTACGGCGGTTATTTTACTGATCATGGTTTCTTCCATTGCTACTCCGATTTTCTTAAAGCTGTTATACACAAAATATCCGGAGGCCGGTGTGGTACGGGGCCCCAGCATAGATTGAGAAGGAACGGAAGATGTTATTCAATTCCCATCTGTTTTTGTTTGTGTTTCTGCCGCTTTTGCTGGCAGGATGGTTTGGCTTAAACCACTGTAAAAAATATAAACTGGCGCAGGGATATCTGGTTGGGATGTCCCTGTGGTTTTATGCGTATTTGAACCCGGTCTATTTGTGGGCGCTGCTTGGAAGCTGCCTGGCCGGGTATTTGCTTTGCCTGCCTTTTCGGAAAGCGGGAGCCGGAAAGTGGGGAAAAGCGGTTTTGGCGCTCGGCTGTCTGTTCCATTTGGGAATGCTGGGATATTTTAAGTACCGCAATTTTTTTGTGGAGAATATCAATGCGGTGCTGGGAAGCGGATATCCGCTGCTTTCCCTGTTTCTTCCGGTGGGCATCAGTTTTTATACGTTCCAGCAGCTGGGATATCTCATTGACTGTGCAAAAGGGGAAGCCCCGGTATGTTCTTTTGGGGATTATCTTACCTTTATGGTGTACTTTCCCCAGCTTTTGCAGGGGCCGATCCTTCGGTACGGGGAGTTGGTTCCCGCCTTTGGAAAAGAGCAAAACCGCCGGTGGAATACCGAAAGATTTGCGGCGGGGATGCAGCATTTTACCATCGGGCTGGCCAAAAAGGTACTGCTTGCCGACACGCTTGCGAAGGCGGTGAACTTTGGGTATGACCATATTGCCTTGCTGGATTGTCCTTCTGCGGTTCTGCTGGCAGTGGGATATCTTTTTGAACTGTATTTTGATTTCAGCGGATACTGCGACATGGCGGTGGGATTGGGAAAAATGATCGGTATTGAAATCGTTGAAAATTTTGATTCTCCGTTTTGGTCCGCATCCGTCAAGGAATTCTGGAGACGCTGGCATATCACGCTGGGCCGTTTTTTTACAAAGTATGTCTACATTCCCCTGGGGGGCAGCAGGAAGGGGAAACTGCGCACAATCGTAAACACCCTTTTGGTCTTTTTGCTTTCCGGCCTGTGGCATGGGGCAAATTGGACGTTTGTATTTTGGGGATTCCTCCACGGGATCGGGGTGGCATGGGACAGTCTGGGGATTTTTACGCTGCCTAAAAAGCGGATGCGGCAGGCGGTTACGTTTTTTTATGTATGCCTGGCTTTCGTATTTTTCCGGGCCGAAACGATCGGGGAGGGATTTTTGGTGTTGCGGGCAATGTTTACGCCCAAATGGAACGGGTTTTTGTTTCAAATGGGGGAAGCGTTGGACGTCTCCGAACTGTATATTTTTACAAAAGGGATTTCCATGGCGGCGCCGTCCGCATTGCCGGTGTTTTACCTTTTGCTGCTGCTTTTGGTTTTTGCGGTCTGTATCGTGGTGCTGGCGCAAAAGCGTGCGGCAGTGCTTGTGGAAAATGCCGTTTTGGGGCGGGGCTATACGTTCGCAATGGCTTTTCTCTTTGTGTGGTCTGTCCTGTCCATGACGGGGGTGGGGGAATATTTGTATTTCTCTTTTTAGCCCCTCTGCAAACGCCGTATCCGTCTATTTTGGGGAGCATGATATCAAGCAGTATTAAGTCAAAGTGCTGTCCGGAATATTTGGCAAGGGCTTCCACACCGTCAGCGGCCAATACAACATGATATCCGGCTTCTTGTATGAAATCATGCAGCAACGCCTGTATAGATAAATCGTCCTCAACAATTAAGATTTTATTCATAGTGCACTCCCTAACCGTAATTGTAACAGAGTAATTTGAATCTATTGTGTAGATTTGAATTTTTTTCGTCTATTATCGGTCGGCTTTTCCGCGTTCCTTGGCATCAGCCGCATACGGCTGAAGTTTGCCACAGGGTATGCGGTTTCCTTTCTGACGCGCAATCCAAACGGCAAAGCGCATGAGGACAGAAAAAGACGGTACAGCCCTTGTAATCGGGGCTATACCGCCTAATTGAAATTTACTTCTTTGTAACTGTAAACCCTTGATTTTACGGTATTTTGATTAACCGAAGTATCTCTTAAGAAGTCCCTCAAATGCCTTTCCGTGTCTTGCCTCATCCCTTGCCATCTCATGCACGGTATCATGGATTGCATCCAGATTTGCCGCTTTTGCTCTCTTGGCGAGGTCAAATTTGCCTGCGGTTGCGCCGTTCTCGGCTTCCACACGCATCTGAAGATTCTTCTTGGTGGAGTCGGTTACAACTTCGCCCAACAGTTCCGCAAATTTGGCAGCGTGTTCGGCTTCTTCATAAGCGGCTTTCTCCCAGTAAAGACCGATCTCGGGATAGCCTTCCCTGTGTGCAACCCTTGCCATTGCAAGATACATGCCGACTTCTGTGCATTCGCCGTTGAAGTTTGCCCTCAAATCGGCCATAATATCTTCGCTTGCGCCCTGTGCCACGCCTACCACATGCTCGGCGGCCCAATCCATCGCGCCGCTCTGCGCGGTGAATTTTTCAGCAGGTGCGCCGCACTGCGGGCACTTATCGGGAGCGGCATCGCCTTCATGGACATAACCACATACCTGACATACGAATTTCATAATTTTGTTCTCCTTTTCTTTAAATTATTTATTTCCGGCTGGGCCGGGAAACCCATGGGAAACCCGGAAGCCAGCGGTTGCCATAGTTGCAGCGCAACGGTTTGGCCGTTGCGGCGGTTGGACTGTGCACCTGTAATTGTCTTACAGGAGGCAGCGGGAACAACTCCCATAAAAATAGGTAACATGCCCTTCTATCAGATTGCCGTCTATTGACCGGCCTTCCATGCCGTTGGCCATGGAAGGAACATCCGTATGCAGATCCATGACCCTGCCGCATTTCCGGCAGACAAAATGGCAATGGAGTGTGGTGTTGTAATCAAAACGGTCAACGCCATCCCCCACCCGGATGCGGGCGATCCGGCCAAGATCGGCAAGCAGGTTCAGATTCCGGTACACGGTTCCCAGGCTGATATGGGGAAATGCGCTCTTGACATTTTGGTATACGATGTCGGCCGTCGGATGATCTCTGCGGGTCATAAGAAAATCCATGATGGCTTCCCGCTGACGGCTATATTTTGTGACAGGCATGTCCTGTTCCTTTCCGTAAAATCAGTAATTATTCCTGTTTTTATTATAGGTGAGAAACATGGTTTTGTCAAATGCTTTATAAATATTTTAGAATTATATTGTTTCTATTTTATAAAATAAAACGGTGTTTATGTTATACTTATTTGGAGGCTTATTATACTTATTTGCTGATTGCGTAAGAAATATACAGTGGAAAGGTTGTTATGAAATTTAAAACGAAGCTGGCTATTACGTTTATAACGATTATTCTCCTGCCTGTGCTGCTGTCGCTGGTTGCCTTTCTGGCAATCGGGGTGGTGATGGTGCGTTCGACGGATCAGGCCTACGGTTTGGAGACATCGGATTTTAGTATGATGTCGGATTCCATTGACGCTTTCAGCCGGGGGACGGACGAACTTTTTTACTTGCTCCAGGAAAAGGCCCAAAGTGATTCTGCGGAATTGGAGAATATGAAATGTCTGGAAGAGTTAAACCTGATTGCGGCAGAGAAATCTTCTTACCTTATCGTGAGGAAGGGCCGCGAACTGTATTATGCCGGGAACTTTTCCGCTGCGGACAGGATATTTGACAGGCTGCCGGAGTACGGGCAGGAGAGCCATCGGCCGGATGCCGGGTTTTATTTTAACGACATGCGTAAGCTGATTAAGCAGGTGGATTTCACATTTGCGGACGGCACGCCGGGCAGTGTGTTCATCGTGACGAGAATTACCAGCGTTTTTTCCAAATCCTTTTTGGCGGATATGTTTTTGGCCATCGTGTTGATTTTAGTATTGACCAGCATTCTTTTGACCCAGTGGATACACAAAAGCGTTTTTTCACCGATTAACAGGCTGAATCTGGCGATGCAAAAGATTGCCGAAGGTAATTTTGACTATTCGCTGGAATCTGAGGATGACAATGAGATCGGCGAATTGTACCGCAACTATGAGGATATGCGGCTAAGGCTCAAGGAGTCCACAGAGGAGAAACTGGGGAACGAGCGGCAGAACCGGGAACTGATCAGCAATATTACGCACGACTTAAAGACGCCGATCACAGCAATCAAAGGTTATGTGGAAGGGATTATCGACGGTGTGGCGGATACAGGCGAGAAGAGGGAGAAATATCTGCGCACCATTTACACCAAGGCAAACGACATGGATCGTTTGATTAATGAACTGACCTATTATTCCAGCATTGATAATAACCGAATTCCCTATAATTTTCAGCGGATCAACGTTTCTGATTTTTTTGAGGATTGTGTGGAGGATGTGGGGTTGGATCTGGAATCCAAAGAGATCCGGCTTAATTATTCCAATCTGGTAAGCCCCGGTACGAGAATCATCGCGGATCCGGAGCAGTTAAAAAAAGTCATCAACAATATTGTAGGCAACAGCATTAAATATATGGATAAGAAGGACGGTGTGATTGATATCCGCCTTTTGGATGAGGTGGATGCGGTCCGGGTGGAGATCGAGGATAACGGGAAAGGCGTTCCCGCGAAGGATTTGGCTAATATTTTTGAACGGTTTTACAGGACGGACGCTTCGCGTAATTCCACGCAGGGGGGCAGCGGCATCGGACTTTCCATTGTGAAAAAGATCATAGAAGATCACGGCGGCTATATCTGGGCGACCGGTAAAGAGGGAGAAGGAACGTGCCTGCATTTTGTGATCAGAAAATACAGGGAGGCAGAGGAAAATGAGTAAGATTTTGATTATCGAGGATGAAGTGGCAATCGCGGATTTGGAGAAAGATTATCTCGAACTGTCCGGGTTTGAGGTAGAGATTGAGAATTCCGGTGACACCGGGCTGGAACGGGCGCTGAAGAATAAATTTGATCTGGTGGTGTTGGATTTGATGCTGCCCGGTATGGACGGTTTTGAAGTGTGCCGCCGTATCCGCGATGAAAAGAATGTGCCCATTCTGATGGTAAGCGCGAAAAAAGATGATATCGATAAAATCCGCGGTCTTGGTCTTGGCGCCGACGATTATATGACCAAACCCTTTTCCCCCAGCGAACTGGTGGCGCGGGTCAAAGCGCATATGGCGCGGTACGAACGGCTCACCAGCAGCCATCAGAAAGCCAACGACATCATTGAGATCCGGGGCTTAAAGATTGATAAAACTGCGCGTCGCGTCTGGATTGACGGGGAGGAGAGGGCGTTTACCACGAAAGAATTTGATCTGCTGACTTTTTTGGCGGAAAATCCCAATCATGTGTATACGAAAGAGGAACTTTTCCGGGAAATTTGGGACATGGATTCCATTGGGGATATTGCCACCGTGACCGTGCACATCAAAAAGATTCGGGAAAAAGTGGAATTTGATACGGCGAATCCGCAGTATATAGAGACGATCTGGGGGGTTGGATACCGCTTCAAAGTATGAAAAAAGGGCATTTCAGGCAGGATTTCCCTGAAATGTCCTTTTCTGATAAAGGGGTGGGAGGAAAAATCTATGGAATACAGAATCATAAAAGAGGAAGAAATCGACAGGAAGTTGTTTGAAAAGTTTATCCGTCATCAGGTGGTGACAAAATGCCGGAGGAGGGAAGCGGGCGTTTGGACTGTGCAAGAGATACCGTTTGTGGACGATTGGTCGGAGGCGGATTATAAGATACTGACGGATTGCCTGCGCAATACGGCCCGGACGGGAGGGCTGGTATACGGCGCTTTTTCGGAAAATGTGCTGAAGGGTTTTACATCGGTGGAATCGGCTCCGCTTGGGAAAAACCGTGAATATTTGGATTTAACCAGCATTCATGTGTCCGAAGATATGAGGGGGAGGGGAATCGGGAGGGTTTTATTTACGGCTGCCAAGGATTGGGCAAGGGCCCGCGGCGCCAAAAAGCTTTATATTTCGGCCCATTCTGCGGTGGAGAGTCAGGCGTTTTACCGGGCGATGGGATGCGTGGAGGCGCAGGAATATCAGGCGGCGCATGTGGAAGCGGAACCCTGCGACTGCCAGTTGGAATGTAAGGTATAAAATACGGTGAGGAGAAGGGATGAAAACGCGGATTTTATATGAGGACACTGCGCTGCTTGTCTGTTTTAAGCCGTTGGGGCTTGCCGTGCAGAGCGGCCGGATCGCAGAACCGGATATGGTAAGCGAATTAAAAAATTATTTGGCAAGGCAGTTTGATACAAACATTGCCCAAAAGAAGCCGGTCTATTTGGGGGTGGTACACCGGTTGGATCAGCCGGTATCCGGCGTTTTGGTATTTGCCAAAAATCCGGCGGCTGCGGCGGATTTGAGCAGGCAGATCGCAGGAGACCGGATGCGCAAGACCTACCGGGCAGTGGTGTGTGGCGGAAATCCCACAGAGGCCGGGGAATGGCGGGAACTGACGGATTTTTTGCGCAAAGAACCGGGCGGCGGCGCACGGATTGCGCGGCCCGGTGAGCCGGGGGCCAAAAAAGCGCGGTTGTCCTATCGGACACTGGATGAGAGGGACGGCTGCATGCTGTTGGAGATTGTATTGCAGACCGGAAGGCATCATCAGATCCGGGTACAGTTTTCCCATGCGGGAATGCCGCTTTTGGGGGATTACCGTTACGGAACCGGGGAAAGCAGGCTTTTGTCGGAGAGAATCGGAATCCGGACGGTACAGCTGCAGGCAGTGCGGCTTGGTTTTACGCATCCGGTAACGGGGAAGGAGGTCTGCTTTGAACTGGAGGATAAGCTTGCGATCTGAAAAGGAAAGGGTGGCGTGCGTGCAAAACGGGATGACACGTTTCTGCACGGCGGCCTCCCGCTTTCTGACCGGAGTATGGGTTTTTTTAATGCTGGCGGTTTTTCCGCTCTATGTAAAAGACGGCTACCGGGGGATCGGAGAAGGAAAATACCGTTTCTTTCTGGCGGCGTGTCTGTATTGCCTGCTCCCTGCAGGAATATGCGGCATGCTGGCTTTTTGGGGGAAGGAGGGGATGAGGGGACTGCGCAGGCTGTCGGTATTTTTGGGGCCGCCGGATCGGGCGATGCTTGCTTATCTGGCGGTTTCGGCGTTTTCCTGGTATATGAGCGTAGACAGAAAACAGGCCTGGCTGGGGGCGGACGGCTGGTTTATGGGACTTTCGACGCAGGCACTGTTGGTATTGTCTTATTTTCTGGTATCAAGGTGTTTTTCATGGAACCGGGCGGTTCTTTGGGGCTACTTTTTAGGATCCGGCACGGTTTTTTTGCTCGGGATTTTACACCGCTTTGGAATCGATCCGCTGGGACTGTATGAGGGGGTGGACGCGCCCTATCGCCTGCTGTTTTTATCTACCGTCGGGCAGGCTTCGTGGTATTCCTCTTATGTCTGTGTGGTTTTGACGTTGGGCGTTTCCCTTTTTCTGCTTGCGGATAAAACGGCATACCGGTTCGGACTGGGGGCGTTTTGCATGTTGGGCTTTTCCACGTTGGTGACGCAAAACAGCGACAGCGCCTTTGCCGCGACAGCGTTTTTGCTGTTCGGTGTTTTTCTGGCCGCCTGTGACAGCCTGGATGGGATGGAACGCTTTTTGGAATTGACGCTTTTGATGTTGGGGAGTTTTAAGGTCACCGGTATCCTACAGATGATATTTGCGGACAGGGCGGTAAGGCTGGGCGGGCTTTCGGAATTTCTGTCACAGGGATTCGCAACCTGGTTTGCGTTTCTGGCGGTCTGTGTGGTTTATATGTTTTTTCTTTACTGGCGGAAAAAGAATCCGGACCGGCAGGAGTTAAAAGGGGGCAGATTTTGGAGAAAGTTCGCCGCCGGGACAGTAGCGGCGGCGGTTCTTGGTTATGTCGGGTTACTTTGGATGAATACGGCAGGGGTATTGGAAAAATGGTTTGGGAGCGGAAGCAGGAATCAGTATCTTTTGTTTGACCAATATTGGGGAAATTCCAGGGGCTTTACATGGAAGTTTGCGGTGGAAGCGTTCGGGGCATTTCCCTTTTTCCGTAAGTTTTTCGGCGTCGGTCCGGACTGCTTTTCCGCGTACTGTTATCAGGAACCCGCGCTGGGTGCGGCTTTGAACCATTATTTTGGCTGGGATCAGACGCTTACCAATGCGCATAACGAATTTTTGAATATTCTTTTTTGTATGGGGATTATGGGATTGGCGGCGTTTGTGTGGCTGCTGGCGGCAGCTTTTCGCAGCTTTTGGGAGAAAAGAAAGACGGAACCTTTGGCGCTTACGGGAATACTGGTAGTGATGGTTTATAGTGCGCATAATTTTTTCTGTTATCAGCAAGTTTGTTGTACGCCGTTTTTATTTTTGTTACTTGGCGCTGCGTGCCGGCCTGCCGCTTTTATGCAAATTCGGCAAAGTGGGAAAATATCCAAAAAACGGCAGGAATCCGGAAGGAGGAAAGATACATAGAAAGTCCGGGTTTTACCCATACTATCGCGGACGACATCGAAAACTGTCGTTTGCCGCCATGACATGCCTGGCATTGCAAGGCGGTTTGACCGGGAGGCGTGTATGGGCATTTTATCGCAAAGAAATGTGAAAAAAGCTTTGGTTTTGCTGGGATTTTCCGTGTTCTTATATTTGGTGTTTAAATGTGCGTTTCCGGTTGCGGCGCCTTTTATTCTTTCTTTTCTTATTGTATATCTGTGCAATCCGTGGCTCAAAAAAATGCAAAAGAGATTGCATATCCGTAAAGAGATCCTTTTGGGGGGGATTCTCCTTCTCGCTGCCGTGCTTCTTGGGTTCGGTGTTTGGGGCATTCTTTCCTGGGGAACCGTGCATGCGGCCGATATCGGGGACGGCATGTCAGTGATGCAAAAGCGGTTTGACGAGGCGGTACACGGCTGCTGCATTTTTATGGAGGAGAATTTCGGAATGGACGCCGCAGGGGTGGAGAATGCATTTTGGGAGAAGATAAATCTTTTAACCCAAAACCTACAGGCACAGGCGCTGCCAAAAGCTGCTTCGCAGTCATGGGAATATGTGAAGGGGTTTGCCAAAGCAGGCGCTTTTTTGGGCGTCAGTTTTATTTCTTCCCTGCTTTTATGCAAGGATTATGAGAATATCCTGGAACGGTATGGGGAAAATCCTGCGTTTGTAGAGACGTGGAGGTTCGTGGAGAAAACGGTGTCTTTGATCGGGGGCTATTTAAAAGCACAGACGGTGATTTTGCTGGCAATTTCCGTGATTGCGGTTTTGGGACTGTGGCTGGGGCGGGTGCGGGGCAGCGTACCGCTGGGGATTCTGGCGGGACTGCTGGATGCGCTTCCCTTTATCGGCACAGGGATTGTGCTGCTTCCGACGGCGCTTTGGCAGCTGTTTTCGGGAAACGGGTTCGGGGCTGTGGCTGCGGTGGGCGTCTATGTTCTTTGTATCGCCGTGCGTGAACTTTTGGAACCGAGGCTATTGGGGAAGCAAGTGGGCATGTATCCGATTGTGATGCTGTTTTCCGTTTATGCGGGCGTACAGATTTTTGGACTGACAGGCATTTTTTTAGGCCCTTTGTATGTGGTATTTTTCAGGGAAGGCGCAGATATTGCGGAAACCTTCTTGACAAATCGGTAAAATTCCCCTATGATCAAAGAACGGAAGCAACAGTTCAAATGTTATCCATACGGAAAGTAACGTTGAAGAGGAATAGTAGGAATGCATCGGCGCTCCAGAGAGGATTCCATGGGTGGGAGGAGTCTGCGCACGGCATTTTGAACCGGATCTCAGAGTTCCTGTGAAAACAGCGTAAGTCCGGCGTTAACGGATTTCGAGAGGGCGCATAGGCGTCAATTTGGGTGGTACCGCCGGATATCCGGTCCCTGCAGCGGGGATGGGATATCCGGCGTTTTGTCTTTTGGGAAGCCGGAAAAACAGATAGGAGGAGAAGAAATGGCAGACAAAAAACTGGTGGAACAGATCACATCCATGGAGGAGGACTTCGCACAGTGGTATACTGACGTGGTGGTGAAGGCGGAACTCATCGGGTACACGAGTGTGAAAGGGTGCATGGCGATCAAGCCTGCGGGATATGCGATCTGGGAATTGATCCAGACGCAGCTGGACGCCATGTTCAAGGAAACGGGGGTGCAGAATGTCTACATGCCCATGTTTATTCCCGAGAGCCTTTTGGAGAAAGAAAAAGATCACGTGGAGGGTTTTGCGCCGGAAGTGGCGTGGGTAACCCATGGGGGAATGCAGCCCTTGCAGGAAAGGCTGTGTGTAAGACCTACTTCGGAAACCCTTTTCTGCGATTTTTATAAAAACGATATTCAGTCGTACCGGGATTTGCCCAAGGTTTATAACCAGTGGTGCAGCGTGGTACGCTGGGAAAAGGAGACGAGGCCTTTTCTGCGCTCCCGGGAATTTTTGTGGCAGGAAGGGCATACGGCGGATGCAACTGCAGAAGAGGCGGAGGAACGTACAATCCGGATGTTGAACGTATATGCGGATTTCTGCGAAAACGTGTTGGCCATTCCGGTGATCAAAGGGCGCAAGACAGAGAAGGAAAAATTTGCGGGAGCGGAGGCGACCTATACCATTGAGGCGCTGATGCATGACGGAAAAGCCCTGCAGTCCGGAACCAGTCATAATTTCGGGGACGGCTTTGCCAAAGCCTTCGGGATTCAGTTTACGGATAAGGATAATACGCTGCAGTATGTACACCAGACTTCCTGGGGGGTGACGACACGGCTGATCGGTGCAATCATCATGGTACATGGGGATAATTCCGGATTGGTGCTGCCTCCAAAGGTCGCGCCTGTGCAGGTAGTGATTGTTCCCATCCAACAGCGCCGGGAAGGGGTTTTGGATAAGGCCAATGAACTCAAAGACCGTTTGTCCGGATTCCGCGTCAAGGTGGATGATACGGATAAGAGCCCGGGCTGGAAGTTTGCGGAAGCGGAAATGCGGGGAATCCCCGTCCGTGTGGAAATCGGTCCTAAGGATATCGAACAGGGCAAATGCGTGTTGGTACGCCGCGATACAAGGGAAAAGATCGAATGCGGCCTGCAGGAGATAGAAGAAAAGACCGGACAGCTTTTGGAAACCATGCAGGGGGAAATGCTGGAGAAAGCGCGGGCGCACAGGGATGCCCATACCTATGTGGCAAAAAATATGGCCGAGTTGGGGGATATTCTGGCCAAGACTCCCGGGTTTGTGAAAGCCATGTGGTGCGGATGTCAGTCCTGCGAAGACCAAATCAAGGAAAAATTTGCGGCCACCAGCCGCTGCATGCCTTTTGAGCAGGAAAACCTGTCCGATGTATGTGTGTGCTGTGGAAAGCCCGCGAAAAAAATGGTATACTGGGGGAAAGCTTATTAAGAGGAGGATTTGGGGTTATGAAGGTATTGGTTATAAACTGCGGCAGTTCATCTTTGAAGTACCAGCTGATTGACAGCGGGACGGAGGAAGTGCTTGCGAAAGGGTTATGTGAAAGAATCGGTATTGACAACAGCAGCGTGACCCACCAGAGGGGACAGGGCGGGAAAACCAAAACCCTTTTGCCGATGGCGGATCACACGGATGCGGTAAAAGTGGTGATTGATAAGCTGACGGATCCGCAGGAGGGTGTGATTGCATCCCTGCAGGAAATTGATGCAGTGGGACACCGCATCGTCCACGGTGGGGAAAAATTTAAAGGTTCCGTGGTCATCGACAGGGAGGTGACCGAGACGATCACGGCATGTAATGATTTGGCGCCCCTGCACAACCCGGCCAATCTGATCGGCATTCGCGCCTGTCAGAAGGTGATGCCCGGTGTGCCGATGGCGGCGGTTTTTGATACGGCGTTTCATCAGACGATGCCCAAAAAGGCGTATTTGTACGGACTGCCTCTTTCCTATTATGAAAAATATAAGGTGCGCAGATACGGCTTCCATGGCACCAGCCATGATTTCGTTTCCCGGCGCGCGGCGGAGATTTTGGGGAAGGACCGAAAGGATTTGCGCATCATTGTCTGTCATTTGGGCAACGGCGCATCCGTATCGGCTGTGAAATACGGGGAATCCGCAGATACCTCCATGGGCCTGACGCCGCTGGAAGGACTGATCATGGGAACCAGAAGCGGGGATTTGGATCCGGCCATCGTGGGCTTTATCGCGGAAAAGGAAGGGCTGGATGCGGCAGGCGTGGTGGACGTTTGCAACAAAAAATCCGGGGTTTTGGGATTGTCCGGCGGACTGTCCAGTGATTTCCGCGATTTGGCAGAAGCGGCGGCAAAGGGAAACGAAACGGCCGAAACGGCGCTGGAGGCGTATGCGTACCGTGTGGGGAAATATATCGGTGCGTATGCGGCCGCGATGAACGGCGTGGATGTGATCGTGTTTACGGCGGGCGTTGGCGAGAACAATGCGGAAGTGCGGCAGCTGATCGGACAGTATATCGGTTTTTTGGGTACTAATATCAATGCGGAGCGGAATAAAATCCGCGGGGAAGAAGTCGTTCTTTCGGACGAGGACGCAAAGGTTGTGACTATGGTAGTACCCACGAATGAGGAACTTGCGATTGCACGGGAGACAGTGCGGCTGGTTGCAGGCCAATTGTGAGCGATAAATAGGCAGAGAAGCCTCCGGGGTGATACCGACCCGGAGGCTTTTGTGTGCGCAGTGCAGCATCTTCCTTACAATTCCGTAAGGTATACTGTCATGGGGCTGTTTTGTGGTATAATAAATGTCAGAAAGCACAGGAGGCGGTGGCTTTGGAGAGACTATTGGTATTGGAGGATGACCAGTCCCTGATAGACGGTCTGCGGTATGCGCTGCAGAAAAACGGATTTGAGGTAACCGTGGTACGTACGGTACGGGAAGCGGAGGATGCGTTGGCTGCATTCCGGAACCGGTATGATCTTTTGCTTTTAGACGTGGCGCTGCCGGACGGGACAGGTTTTGAGGTATGTGAACGGGTGCGGCGGGACGGCAGCCGGATACCGATTATTTTTCTGACGGCCGCAGACGAGGAGACAAGCGTGATCCGGGGGCTGGACGGAGGAGGGGACGACTATATCACAAAACCGTTCCGCATCGGAGAACTTTGTTCCCGCATCCGGGCGCGGCTGCGGCACGGCGAAAGGACACGGGAAGGGATAGGGGGAGGGCTGTGCGCGGGAAATCTGCGTATTGACCTGCCCGGCAGCAGGGCCTATTTAGGGGGAAGACTGTTGGAACTGACAGCGGCCGAATACCGGCTGCTTTGCCTGCTGGTGCAAAATGCAGGCTGTGTATTGACGCGTACTGCGATTTTAGACGCGCTTTGGGACGGGGGCGGAAATTTTGTGGATGACAATACCCTGTCTGTCTATATCCGCCGTCTGCGGGAGAAGGTGGAAGAAAACCCATCCGAACCCGAGCATTTGCTGACGGTACGCGGATTTGGTTATCAATGGAAGGTGTAGGAAGGGGATGTTTGCCGCAGCGGGCAGATGGGAACGAATATGGAGTTTTTGTATGAAAAAGAAGCGCGGCGCTATGTGCTGTTTCTGACGGTTTTTTGGGGATTGCTGGTTGGCGCCGCACTTTTTGCGGCCAAATGGCAGGCGGAGGGAACCAAAAGGGTTTTGCTGGAAAGGGAGCAGGAGATTGCGTCCGCCCTGCTTTTATCCGACATTGCCCCCGGCGTTATTGCAGGAGCGTATAGAAACCGGGAAATTACGGCAGAAGGCATTACATTTATGGAAAAAACCGGATGGTCGGCGCAGAGCGAACCGTGGCTGCTGCCTGTTGTGGGGGAAAACGCCGCTTTTTTCAGACATCTCGTGGCAGGCTTGGCGGCGGTGATGGGAGGGCTTCTTCTTGGCGGTTCCATTCTGTTTTTGCAAAAGCGGGAAAAAATGTACAGGGAAGTGGAAAAAGAAATTGCGGCCTTTGCGGACGGGGATTTTTCGGCTCGCCTTGACCGGGGGGAGGAGGGGACATTTCACCGGATGCTTCGCAGAATTGACGAACTTTCCCTGGCGCTGCAGACGAAAGGGGAGGCTGCACGGTCTGCCAGGCAGGCTTTGCAGGACGCGGTTTCCGATATATCCCATCAGCTCAAAACCCCGATGGCGGCGTTGACGATGTATGCGGAAATTCTTTTGGAGGAAGCGGACCGCCCTTGTGCCGTACAGATGTTTGCGCAAAAATCGCTGCAGTCGCTGGAAAGAATGGAATCGCTCCTTTTGACGCTTTTAAAGGTTATGCGTTTGGATGCCGGGGGGCTTGTATTTGTAAAAGAGAGATGTAAGGTATCCGATCTCATAGGCCGCGCAATCTCCCAGCTGCAGGAGAGGGCAAGGGAGGAAGGAAAACGGATTTTACAGGAGGGAAGAGCGGAGGATGTTTTGTGCTGCGATTTGCTATGGACGGCGGAGGCGGTTTCCAATTTGGTTAAAAATGCGTTGGATCATACGCAGGAGGGCGGAACAATCCGGATCGGATGGCAGGGATTTCCCCATATGCTGCGCCTGTGGGTGGAGGATGACGGCTGCGGCATTGCCGAAGAAGATATACCGCATATTTTCAAACGGTTTTACAGAAGTCGGAACGCTTCCGACAGGCAGGGCGTCGGCCTGGGACTGGCATTGGCAAAGTCCATTCTGGAAGGACAGGGGGGAATCCTGTCTGTGGAAAGCGTACCGGGAGAGGGGGCGCTTTTTACGGTTATGTTTCCCCTTACGGAATTGTAAGGGGAAATTCACCGTAATGTAAGGCGGTTTTGCTATATTGGATGCGGAAAAGGGAATCGTCCGGACGGTTCCCGGAAAGGAGCATCAGAATATGGAAATTTTAAAAACGGAAAATGTAAACAAAATATACGGACGGGGGGAGACGGAGGTCAAAGCACTGCGGAATGTTTCTTTTTCCATGCAGAAAGGGGAGTTTGCGGCAGTGGTGGGGGAATCCGGTTCCGGAAAAAGTACCTTGCTGAACTGTATCGGCGGGTTGGATACGCCTACGGAGGGGAAGGTGTTTTTGAACGGGGAGGATCTGTTTGGCATGAAAGAAAACAACCGCACGGTTTTCAGGCGTAGAAATATCGGTTTCATTTTTCAGTCGTTTCACCTGATCGCGGAATTGAATGTGGAGCAGAACATTATTTTTCCGCTTTTGCTGGATCATGAAAAGCCTGATCCGACGCAGCTGGGAGAACTTTTGGAAGTATTGCATTTGCAGGAACGCAGAAAGCATCTGCCGGGACAGCTGTCCGGCGGGCAGCAGCAGAGGGTGGCCATCGGGCGGGCATTGATCACGAGGCCGGCGTTGGTGCTGGCGGACGAACCTACCGGAAACCTTGATTCCAAAAACAGCCAGGATGTCATGGAACTGCTTTTTCGGGCGGCAAGGCATTACCAGCAAACGGTTTTGATGATTACGCATAACCAAAATCTGGCGGCCTTAGCGGACCGGGTATTGCGTATTGCGGACGGTGCGCTTACGGAGTTGGGAGGGATGCGCAAATGAATGGGAAAAGAAAAAATGTCGGCGGAATGAAAAGCTGGATGACGTTGATTCCGATTTCTGCAAAGGTGCGGCGGAAACAGAGCCGGATGACGGGTTTATGTATTGCGCTTGCCGTCGCGCTGGTGTCAACCCTTTTTGGCATGGCGGATATGGCGATCCGCAGTCAGAAAATGCAGGCAGTTCTGACAGACGGCAATTGGCATGCAGCCTTTAAAACGCTTTCCCCAGAACAGGAAGAACTGCTGCGGGCGCGTACGCAGGTGGAGGTTTCCTCCTGGTATGATACCGTCAATTACCGGCTGGACGAAGGGTACATGCTGGAAGGCGTTCAGACGGTTATCTGCGGTATGGAGGAAAATTTTTTGGACATGTTTCCTGCCGCACGGATCGTGGAGGGAACATTTCCGGAAAACACGGGCAGCGCCGTTTTTTCAAAAGGAGTGAAAGAGCGGCTGGGCGTAAAAGTTGGAGATACCCTGGAACTGGAACTTCCGGATGGAAATTATGTACCTTTAAAGATCAGCGGCTTTTTGGGGGATACATCCCTGCTTACCGTTGCGGATGCGTTCGGGGCGTTTGTGGGGAGAGAGACGTTTTCCGGACTTGCACCGAAAGAGGCAGGGGAAAGAAAGGACGGCGTCTGTTATGTGCGGTTTGTTCCGCGCTGTGATATCCAGAAAACGCTGGGAGATATCCAGGCGCAGTTTGGCCTTGCAAAAGAACAGATCGGACAGAATACCAGACTGCTTGGACTGATGGGACAGAGCAGGGATCCTTTTATTGTGCAGCTTTATGCGGTTGCGTTACTTTTGGCGGTTTTGGTAATGGTGGCGGGAATTTTGATGATCACCGGAAGTTTGAACAGCAATATTGCCCAGCGCACGAGCTTTTTCGGTATGCTAAGATGCCTTGGGGCAAAGCCTCGCCAGGTGATCCGTTTCGTGCGGTGCGAAGCGCTAAACTGGTGCAAAACGGCGATTCCCGCAGGAATTTTGACAGGCATTGTGGTAGTATGGATTTTATGCGGTTTGCTGCGGACATTAAGCCCCTCTTATTTTGGGGAAATGCCGGTCTTTGGGGTAAGCTTTGCGGGAACGGCGGCGGGGATTGTACTGGGGACGGTCACGGTTCTTCTGGCGGCGCAGGCCCCGGCCAAAAAAGCTGCGAAGGTATCGCCGCTTGCCGCCGTTTCAGGCAATGCCGGTACGGTGTATGCGGTCAAAAAAGCAGCCGCAACCGGATTTTTTTCGGTGGAGACCGCACTGGGGATCCATCACGCAAAGGGAAGTAAAAAAAATTTTCTGCTGTTGACGGGTTCTTTTGCATTTACCATCCTGCTGTTTTTGGGATTTTCGGCCACAATAGATTTCATGGGTCATGCGGTAACGCCATTGAATCCGTATACGCCGGATGTGTCTGTCATGAGTCCGGACAATACCTGTTCGGTTTCCGGCGCGCTTCTGGAACGTTTGGAGCATAACCCGGCCGTAAAGCGTGTTTATGGACGTAGGTTCGCTTATAACGTTCCGGTTTTGCTGGATCAAAAAGAAGGGCGGATGAACCTGATTTCTTATGAAAAGCACCAATTTGGATGGGCGGAAAAAATGCTGCTTTCGGGCACGGTCAAAAAAGCCAAAAGCGGGCAGGGCGTCATGATTGAATATGCTTACGCAGGGGAAAACACCTTGCGGCAGGGCAGTGTGATTACGGTGGATTTGCCCGGGGGAGGGGTGCAGGAACTGGAAGTGACGGCGGTTTTGTCAAAAACGCCTTTTGACCTTGGGGAAGGGGTGGAGAATGTGATCTGCTCGGAGGAACTGTTTGAACGGCTTACCGGTGAGACGGATTATACCGTTTTGGATATACAGTTAAATCAAAGGGCCACGGAAGGGGATGTAATGCAGATACGGCGGGAAGCGGGGGAAGGAACCGTATTTTCGGACCGGCGTATGAGCAATCGGGAGGCCAGGGGAGCGTATTACTGTTATGCGGTGTTCCTTTACGGCTTTTTGGCGATCATTGCGCTGATTTCGGCTTTCAATATTATCAACAGCATCGGAATGAGTGTGTCTGCGCATATTTTGCAGTATGGGGCGATGCGTGCCGTGGGAATGAGTGACCGTCAGCTGGTGGGGATGGTCGCGGCCGAGGCGGCGGCTTATGTGTTTGCCGGAATTGCGGCGGGATGTCTGCTCGGATTATGGCTGCACAAATTTATTTTTGAGCATATGGTGAGTTTTCGCTGGGGTGATCCGTGGTATGTGCCTGTCCGCTATATGGGTATGATCATTGCACTGATTCTGGCATCTGCCGTGGCAGCCGTATATCGCCCGATGAAACAAATCCGGAAAATGTCGATTGTGGAAACGCTTCGCGGATGTGCAGAACCGCAGATTGATACCGTTTAATGGGGTTGCATATAGTGTAAAAAGGCTCTTGGAGCGGGTAACAGTTCAGGATTGTCTGGACTGTTACCGGAGTGTAGAGCAATTTTTGTGCAAAATTGCCTTTGAAGTTTTGGGGGAAAAGCAGTATGATAATAAAGAACGTGTGGCTTAAACTGCGTAAATCCGGTTATGTGTCACGCGTTTTTTGCTTATAACCATACATTTATGTATATGCAGCGTGTAGCCTTTGGCGTAAACCCAGCAGCCGGGCTAAGCGCTGTTTTTGTTTGAAAGGAGACAGATATGAAAGCAAAAAGTAATGCATTTCTAATGGAGGAGCCGGTTGGCCGGCTGATGGGGAAATATGCGGTTCCCTGTATTATTTCACTCCTTGTGGGCGCCTTATACAACATTGTTGACCAAATATTTATCGCCAATGCCTCTTATCTCGGCTCTTATGGGAACGCCGCGAATACAGTGGTGTTTCCGTTGACCGTGATTGCCCTTGCCGCTGCGGTTATGGTGGGTGACGGCTGCTGTGCTTTTGTAAGTTTGAGCCTGGGAAAGGACAAACCGCAGGACGCGGGCAGGAGCATGGGTTATGTCCCGGATGCGCCATAGGTAAAATTTACCACGGCAGCTTCACTGTATTTTTCAAACGCTTTGTAATATGCTTCCTCTGTGAGCACTTCTGTTTTCCCTCCTTTTTCTAAAGTATAGGCAGCGTTTCCGTTTTCATCAAACTGCTCATATATTCCTTCTGCTAAAACAATTGTTCCGGTTTTTCCATCAATTTCAAATCGCTGCATACCGTGCCCTGATGCTGCGTAAATACCTGTTTTATCGTAGGAGACAGGGTATGCCGTTCCCAAACTCTCTATCATTCCTGCATTTTTTACTTCTCCGTCTATCGCATAGTACACATTGCACCAAAGCGCCGCCTGATTTCCTGAACCATCATCATAAAACTGAGAAGTGACAAGCAAAACAGGTGAAGAAGCATTGGTTTCTATGATTGCAAAAAGTTCGTCGTCCTCTAAGCCGCCGATAGTCGATCCATACATTGCCGCATATTCTTCACTTTTATTTTTATTTCCACAAGAACACAACAGGGAAGCGGTCAACACAAACACAACAATGCAGGAAATGGTACGCTTTATCTTATACATAATTTCATTCTCCTTTTTTGTTCTTAAGAATGTAGCACAGGAGTAATACGAGTCCAATTCCCCCTGCAATAATAGAGGGAAACATCAATCCCGCATAATTAACGGGAGCGTATTCATATCGTCCGGTAGCGATATACCTATATAGCATATATTGGGTACTTAGAGTAGTATTTTCCAGTGCTGTTACATAAGCAAAATTTAATATTCCGACCATAATAAACATCAATCCGCTGATTAGCAACAGCGTCATTTTCCGGTTATGAAGATTCATTTTTATTAGATCGTCTAATGTTATCTGTTCGTCATTTTTTTTTGCCGCATTTGTTTCTTCTTCCATTACATCCCCTTCCATCAATAAATCATCCGATGACACATGAAATATTTTGCATATCCTGACTATGCTTTCTAAATCCGGGGAAGTATTACCCGTCTCCCACTTTGAAATAGTTTGTCTTGATACGTTAAGTTTTTCTGCAAACTGCTCCTGTGTCATTCCTGAAAGTTTTCTTAATTGGTTGAGTTTAATCCCAATTCCCATTTTCTGTTTGTCCTCCTTTAAGCAAGATTCTAAATAAATGCAGTGATTTTTTCTATCAACATATCTTTACATTTTCGCTCCGTATAGTAACATCAAGGGAAATTACACATTTTTTACAACTCAAATGAATTGAAATGAAATTTTTCCAAATGATAAAAATATCGCGCAGGGAAATCATGAAGGGGAAAGACCGGAAACGTTGAGGAATCTTGCAATAGCATCTGTTTTTGGCAAAGGCGCGTACGTGGAGCAGGCAGGAAGCAATACCCAGGCGGCCGCCGATACTGTGGTTATGATAAAAAGGTAAACATGCGCCATATGACCGAAAATGGCATATAGATGTAAAGTATAGGGGGCAAAAGGTATTTTGCCCCCTGTGATATTTATAAAACCCATTTGCCCCTTGTGAAATCGGGAAAAGCCACCGGCATGGAACCGAGTGCGATAGACTGTTCGGACAGTGCGGTAACGGCCATCCATGCCGCCGCATCGTAAACATCCACCGGCATAGGCTTTTTGTTTTGGAGACAGTCGAAGAAAATCTTAAACTCCAGCCAGTCCATACCGTCATGGGTACCCTGCACGCCGTCTGCCAGGTACTTTTTCCATACGGGATGGTCGTATTGCGCGGCATAGGTTTCGGCATTTTGACACTGGTTTTTCAGCCATGTGAAATCGTAGGCGCCATCCTGCGGGCCGTCCAAAAAGACGGAATCCGTCGCTTCTTCATACATCCCCTTTGTTCCCCGGACCGTAAAGCCCCGGCTGTAAAAACGGGGCAGGGTGGTATCCAGTGTGAGAGTGATCGTTTCCCCGTGGGCGCACTTTATGACGGTGGTGACTACGTCCCCCTGCATAAAGACAGTATTTTTCAGATTTTCATCCCCCGGCTTATGTTCCTGCAGATAGGTGTGCAGACCGGCGGCTTTTGAGGCGGTGGACGTGAGGGAAAGCATTCGGTTCCCGTGGTTGATATTTAGAATCTTGGCAATGGGGCCAAGTTCATGGGTGGGATAGTTTTCCGCGTTGCGGTGCGTATAATTGCGCAGGCGGTAATGTCTGTTTTCACGGCCGAAGGTAATTTCCCTGCGCAGATCGTGATGATAGCCGCCCGCGCAGTGGACGATTTCCCCGAATAATCCCTGTTCTACCATATTGAGTACCATCATCTCCCTGCGCCCAAAGCAGCAGTTTTCCAAAAACATAAAAGGGGTCAGGGTTTGCTCGTAGGTATCCACAAGCTTCCAACAGTCTTCGATCCCGTAGGCACCGCCCACCTCCATGGCGACGGCTTTATTGGCGCGCATGGCATGTAAGGCAATGTCAACATGGGATTCCCAGGCGCTTGCGATAATGACGGCGTCTACCGCCGGGTTTTGTATCACTTTTTCATATGACGTTTCCAATACTGCATTCCCGCCGGCGGCTTTTACGGCGTCGGCGCCTTTTTGGGCCCGGTCCCCATAGGGATCGCAAACTGCCACGACATCTGCCGCTTTCATGGGAAGCACGACGGTTTCCAGCAGGGATAAGCCCCGGGCTCCGAGGCCGATAAAGCCAATTCCCGTTTTTGTCATAAATTCATTCCCCCTTACATGGACGGCTGCCTGACGGCCGTGATGTTTTATCTTGGACGGTACATATGGCAACCGTGCCGTTTTTGCATGGTCTGCGCAGGAAATGCACAGACATGTCTGAACTGTTACCATCATACTACAGTTTCTGTCCCATGACAATGAAAATCCCTGTGGAAATTCGGGTGTATTCGTGGTATGCTTGATATGGCAATCGTTCGATCAGGTAGGATTGCCGCCGGAAGACAGCAAAGGAGGACTTTTTAAAATGGAAGAAATCAAAAAAGGAATTGCGGATGCCAATGAGACAGGCACAACGGAAACCATGGAGGATTACAGCAAGGAGCTGGAGGCATCCTTCCGCACGATAAACGAAGGGGATCTGATCGCAGGCACGGTAATCGACGTGAACGAAGAGGGCGTCACGCTGGATCTTGGTTATTATGCGCCGGGCGTTATCCGGACGGAGGATATCAGCAAAGACCCTGCGTTTTCCGTTCTGACGGACGTGAAGGTGGGCGACAGGCTGGAGGGCACCGTCATAAAGAAGGACGACGGCGCAGGCAACATTGCGCTTTCCTGCGTGGAAGCGGCCCAGACCGTTGGCTGGGACAAGGTTCAGCAATATTTGGAGGAAAAGAAAGCGGTAACCGTCAAGGTCAGCGAAGTGGTAAACAAAGGCGTGGTCGCGTTCCTGGAGGGGATTCGCGGGTTTATTCCCGCTTCCCAGCTTGCGTTAAATTATGTGGAGGATTTAAACACTTTTATGGGGAAAACGCTGGACGTTTATGTGATTACGGTGGATAAAGAGAAAAAGCGTCTCGTATTTTCCGCAAAGGATCTGCTCAAAGAAAGGGAAGCGGAGCGGTTAAACCACAAGATCTCCATGATTGTGCCTGGCAGTGTGCTGGAAGGACGCGTGGAAAGCCTGATGCCTTATGGCGCGTTTGTGGATTTGGGGGACGGATTAAGCGGTCTTGTCCATATTTCGCAGATCAGCCAAAAGAGGCTTGGCAAGCCGTCGGAGGTTTTGGCAGTAGGCGATAAGGTGCGTGTGAAAGTACTCAACACGGCGAATAATAAGATTAGTCTGAGCATCAAGGCTGCCGCAGAGAGAGGGGAACCGGATGCGATTGAGGAAAGGCAAGCGGCAGAGTACAGTTCCGGAAAATCCGTCGGGACTTCTCTGGGGGATTTGCTCAAAGGGTTGAAATTGTGACAAACGGCTTTGAGGTGTACAGTCAGCCGGGAATTACGGGGGTAACGGCCGGTTTTGCGGCCGTTGCCTTATGGAGCAAGAGGAGTCTGCTATGGCAGAGAATACGGAGAGCAGGATAAAAGAAAAGGAATATCCGGAAGAAATATTTTTTGAAGATCAGAGATTTCAAAATCTTATGATGCAGTACCGCTGCGCGATTTTGGAACTGGAAACCAAATTTCACGTTTTGAATACGGAATTTTCCCTTCGGCATAACCGCAACCCAATTGAAAGTATTAAAACCAGACTGAAATCCCCCCACAGCATTGTGGAAAAAATGCAGCGCAAGGGCTGGGAACTGACTCCGGAAAATATTGAAAAATATCTTTCCGATGTGGCCGGAGTCCGTGTGATTTGTTCTTTTTTGGAGGATATTTACAGCCTGGCTACGGTATTGACCAGACAGGATGATATTGTTGTTGTGGAGATCAAGGACTATATCGCAAGTCCGAAACCCAACGGCTACCGCAGCCTGCACCTGATATTGGGGATCCCGATTTTTTTATCCGGGGGAAAAAAGCATATGCGGGCGGAAGTGCAGTTTCGGACGATTGCCATGGATTTTTGGGCAAGTCTGGAACATAAGATGAAATACAAGCAGGATATAGAAAACGCCGAAGTTGTAGCGAAGGAGCTAAAGAGTTGTGCGGACGCTATTTGCCATGTGGACCGCCGGATGCAGGATATACGCAGGATGATCGACCGGAAAAAGGAGAAAACGGAAACGGTGTCCGCAGCGAAAGGCGGAGAAAATGCATGGCATGAGA
This sequence comes from Lachnospiraceae bacterium UBA3332, assembly GCA_002361095.1. Lineage (GTDB taxonomy): Bacteria > Bacillota > Clostridia > Lachnospirales > Lachnospiraceae > Gallintestinimicrobium. The sequence goes on along the minus strand of DERU01000094.1, from coordinate 6,518 downwards.
GTAAAAAAAGATTGCCCGGCGGGGAGGGGTAGGAGGCGTTAATGGAAAACAGGAAAATGGATCTGCGTGTAGTGAAATATTTTTTTCTCGCGGCGGCGCTGGTATTGTGTATCCGGTATTTTGACGTCCTTCTTGGAGCGGCGGGAAAGCTATGGGAAATTGCGGTTCCGCTTACCATGGGATGTGTGATTGCGTATGTACTCAATATTATCATGCGGGCGCTGGAACGCCTTTATTTCCCGAAAGCACAGAAAGGCCTGGCACAAAAGACGAGAAGGCCGGTATGCATTGTATTGTCGTTGATTTTGATCGTGGCGGTTATCTATCTGGTATTCCAGCTGGTGGTGCCGGAACTGGTACAGGCGATCGGCATTATCGGCGCAGGCATTCCGGTATTGTTTGAACAGGCGACGGACTGGCTGTCTGCCAATGCGGAGATTTTTCCGGGGATTGCGGAAGAATTGGACAGTCTGCAGATTGATTGGAACGGTTTGGGGCAGAATGTTTTGAATTATCTCAAAGCGGGAGTCGGCGGGGTACTGAATTCTACGGTTTCGATTGTGAGCAGTGTGGTCAACAGTGTGATTCATTTTGTGATTGCGCTGATTTTTGCCATTTATATATTGAGCAACAAGGAAAAGTTGTCAGATCAGGGAAAAAGGATTGTACGCGCCTATGTGAAACCAAGGTGGAGGAAGACCGGAAGGCGGATTCTCTCTACGGCGGATCAGGCGTTTTCCAGTTTTATTATCGGGCAGATGACCGAAGCGGTGATTTTGGGGACGCTTTGCACAGTGGGAATGTTTTTGTGTAGGTTTCCCTATGCGCCGATGATCGGCGCGTTTATCGGGGCGACGGCGCTCATTCCCATAGTGGGGGCCTATCTGGGTGCGGCGGTGGGCGTGATTATGATAATGACACAGGATCCCATAAAGGCCGCTTTGTTTATCGTCTTCATCGTCGTGCTGCAGCAGCTGGAGGGCAATCTGATTTACCCGAAGGTAGTGGGCAGTTCCATCGGACTTCCGGGGATCTGGGTGCTTGCGGCCGTCACGGTAGGCGGCGGACTTTTGGGGATTCCGGGTATGCTTTTGGGCGTGCCGACGGCGGCGGCGGTTTATAAACTTTTGGCTGCTGACGTGAACGAGAGGAATGCCAGGCCGGCCGGAAAAAGAAAACCCCAAAGATCTTACCAAAAGGAAGGGGCTCCTGTGGCTGCGGGGGGAAGACGATATAGCGGCAGAGGGAACGAAAAGAAGTAGGAAACGAATATAAAAACAGGAGGGTTACGGGATGGCGTTACTGCATGTACAGTTTTTTTCGGATGTATTGGGAATGTGTATGGATATGGATGTAATCCTGCCCCAGCAAACCAACGGGCAGATCGGTATGGAGGGAAAGGCTTCCGACGGGCAGTATAAAACGATGTACCTGCTGCACGGGATGAGCGATGACCAGACGATCTGGCAGCGCAGGACCTCCATTGAGCGTTATGTGAGCAAGCTGGGGGTGGCGGTGGTAATGCCCACGACGCATTTGGCGTTTTATACGGATACGACTTACGGAATGAAGTACTGGACTTATATTTCGGAAGAATTGCCGCGCATCTGCAGGGAATTTTTCCCGCGCATGTCCGATAAGAGGGAAGATACGCTGGCGGCAGGACTGTCCATGGGCGGTTACGGCGCGTGGAAGCTGGGGCTTGGGGCGGGTGAGACCTTCGGCGCGGCGGCATCTTTGTCCGGGGCTTTGGATATTGTGGAGGATTATAAGCGCAACGAGAAAGAAAATGAGCGGGTGGTTCCGTTGTTTGCGGGAATATTCGGAAGCGCAGCACAGCTGGAGGGTTCTGAAAACGATCTGCTAGCGCTGGCGGACCGGCTGGCTGCCGATAAAGAAAAGCGGCCCCGCCTTTTTGCCTGGTGCGGTACGGAGGATTTTTTGTATCAGGGAAATCTGCGGGCATGGGAGTATGTCAGGAAGCTGGGCTATGACCTGACCTGCTATGAGTCTGCGGGAGATCATCAGTGGAAATATTGGGATGAGAAAATCAAGGATGTGCTCCAGTGGTGGCTGGGAATGAAGCTGGATTTGGAATGACGGGACGATACCATTGTGATCCTGCATGGTTATGGATGATTTTTACGGGCAGCATGCTATAGGGAGCGGTAATTTTTTTGCCGTTCCCTATAAATATGCGCGCCCGGGATTTTTAACAGGTTTGGGTTTCAATACAACTCTTCATAACGGCATAGGCGCCTTCTGTTTTTGTTTTCTCCAATAATTTGGCGGCGGCATCTGCAAATCCGTCCAGCCGCGTCAAATCCTCCTCCCAGAAATCCGTATTTTTACAGACCGCATAAACCAGTTCGCGGGGGGATTCCCCCCGGTGCGCAAAATAAAACGCTAAGACATTTTCGTCATCGGAAACGGTGTAGCGGCATCCGTCCGTCCGGGCAGCAAAAAGGCCGTCTCCGGTCAGTTCGGTTCCACAGTAAAATGCAATATAAAGGGCAAAGGAGGCGGTCAGGCAGACTGGCAGTTTCCCTGTATTTTGCAGATAAGCTTTCAGGCTGGGCAGTATCCTTGTCCGCCATTTGGAGGTGGAGTTTAGGGAGATGGATAAAAGGGCATGATCGATAAACGGGTTTTGAAACCGTTCGGCGACGGCTTGCGCAAAGCGTTCCGACGCATCCTTGGGCAGTGTGAGGGTGGGAATGATTTCCGTATAAACCGCTTTGCGCATGAATCCGCAGATTACATCGTCTGCCATACAGTCCCGGACGATATCTTGTCCCGCCAGGTAAGCCCCCATGGCCATGGCCGTATGCGCGCCGTTTAGGATGCGTACCTTCCGCTGCTTGTAAGGCCTGTGGTCAGTGGTGAAAAGGACGGGGAGACCGGCTTTTTCGAAGGGCAGCTCATTCTGCAGCCATTGCGGGCCTTCGATAACCCAGAAGCCGAAAACCTCTCCGGCGGTCAGGGCTTTATCTTCATAACCGTTTTCCTCGCACAAGGCAAAAGCTTCGTCTTTGGGATAGCCGGTTACGATGCGATCCACCAGCGTGGAGCAGAAGAGGTTTTCTTCTTCTATCCAGCGGGTAAATTCCTTCCCCAACTGCCATTGCACGGCATATTTTAGCACGCAGTCTTTCAGGACTTTTCCGTTATCATCAATGAGTTCGCAGGGCAGAAGGATAAATCCTTTCCCTTTTTCTTTTCCGAACCGTTGGAACCGGCGGTATAGGAACTGGGTGAGTTTTCCGGGAAAACTGGAAGCCGGGGCGTCGGCAAAAGAGCAGGAGGGGTCATAAACGATACCGGCTTCCGTGGTATTGCTGAAAATGTAGCGCAGATGCGGATTTTCGGCACATTCCATCAGACTGGCAAAGTCGTCGCAGGCATTGAGACACCGGTCTATACAGGAGATAACGCGTTTTTCACTGACCTTTTTACCTGCAAAAAGACCGCGCAGATACAGCGTATAAAGTCCCTCCTGTTCATTCAAATATTCCCGCATACCGGGACGGACGCGGGCGGGACGGGGCTGTACCACGGTTACTTTGCCGCAGAATCCGGCTTTTTCATTTAAGATATCCAGGAAAGAATCTACAAAGGCCCGCAGGAAATTTCCTTCGCCGAACTGTAATGCCTTTACGGGGGCAACAGGCAGCAGATAGCCTTTGTAATGCTGCTCCTGCAGCGTTGCGTAAGATAATCGTTTCATGTTTGCTCCCATCTGCCCGCTGTGGCGGGCACTCAAGTTTCCTCTCCTTATAAAGTTACGCCTTGCTTAAAAATTGCCATGTCATGAAAACCGGCTTCTTCGGATTTCACTTTTTGTCCTCCGGCCACACGGAGTACAAAATCCAACAGTTCATCGGCGAGAAGGGACAGGGATTTTCCCTCCGTCAAAGGGCCGCAGTCAAAATCGATCCAGTTTTTTTTGTGTGTGTACAGCGCCGTGTTGCTGGAAATTTTGACGGTGGGAACCGGACAGGCAAAGGGGGTTCCCCTGCCGGTGGTAAAAAGGACGATATGTGCGCCGGAGGCTGCCAGAGCGGTAGAAGCAACGAGATCGTTTCCCGGTGCGCTCAGGAGGTTTAGCCCCCTGTCACGCACCGGCGCCCCGTAGGGGAGGACGCCGCGCACCGGGGTGCAGCCGGATTTTTGGACACAGCCCAGGGATTTGTCTTCCAGCGTGGAAATCCCGCCTTTTTTGTTGCCGGGGGAGGGGTTCTCATAAACGGTTTGGTGGTGGGCGGTAAAATAGTTTTTGAAGTCGTTGATCAGTGTCACTGTTTTTTCAAATAAAGTCTCGTCTGCGCACCGGTTCATCAGCAGGGTTTCTGCGCCGAACATTTCCGGTACTTCCGTTAAGATGGCCGTACCGCCCATGGCGATCAGGGAGTCGGAAAAGCGTCCGGTTACAGGGTTGGCGGTAATGCCGGAAAAGCCGTCGGAACCGCCGCATTTTAATCCGACGATCAATTCGCTGCAGCTGATAGGCTCCCTGTGAAAGCCGCCTGCGTAGGAAACCAGTTCTCTGAGCAGGGCCAGTCCTTCTTCCAGTTCGTTTTCCGCATCCTGACAGACCAGAAATTTGACGCGGTTTTCGTCATAGGGCCCGATGTACGTTTTCAATACATCCACGCCGCTGTTTTCACAGCCAAGACCAAGCACCAGCACGCCGCCGGCATTGGGATGATTCACCAGGTCGGCGAGAATCTGACGGGTGCATTCCTGGTCGCCGCCCATTTGGGAACAGCCGTAGGGATGGGGGAAAGCGGCGATGGCGTCAACGGTTCCCCGTTTGTATGCCTGGGCTTTTTGGGCAAGTGCGGTGGCAACGTTGTTGACGCAGCCGACGGTGGGTATAATCCAAATCTCATTTCGGACGCCCGCTTTTTTGCCGCTGCGCCGGAACCCTTGGAAGGTGCGTGCCGGGATGGAGGGAACAGGGGAAAGCTGTGGACGATAGGTGTAGGAAACCGTATTTTCCAGACCGGTTTTCAGATTATGGGTGTGTACCCAGGAGCCGGGAGAAATCGGTTGTGTGGCATGGCCGATAGGAAATCCGTATTTGATAACCGGCTCGCCCTGCGCAATGGGCAGAAGGGCAAATTTATGCCCTGCCGGGATATCCTCTTTTAAGGTAAGAGAATTTGGGCCGATGCAAAGGACGGTTTTACCCGGCAGGGGCTCTAAGGCAACGGCCACCGTATCGTTTGGGTGTATTTTGAGGAACGTTTTCATGGCGGCAGAATTCCTTTCCTAAAAATGTAAGCGCTTACATTTAACATACAACGAAAATCTGCCGACGTCAATATTTTTCTGTACAAGTGCAGGGGACTTGGTTATGATGAATATAAAAAGGAGTATATAAGTTTGTGCCTGCGCGGCATCCGCAAACTCGTAAGCCATGTATGGCTTTGTGCAATAAAGCCGCGCGGAAAAGGAGTGAAGAATGAGAACAACGGTATTGGCGGGAGCGGCGGTTTTGATGTTTGTGACAGGAAGCCTTTACATGGCGCAAAAAGATAGGGACCGTCTTTTTGCCCTGGGCTTAAAAGGCGGGACAACGTGTGTGGCTTTTTGCATTTCCGTGTGGGCGGGCGTTGCTTTTGGGGGATGGTTTGCCTGGTTAATTTGTCTCGCCACTTTGTGCTGCGCGGTGGCAGATGTGGTACTGGGAATGAATTTTTCGGCAGGAGCGGTAGTTTTTGGTATTGGACATTTGTTTTATATGGCAGCTTATGGAACGAAAGTAAGAATCGTGCCTGCATGGGTACTGGCTGTCGCAGTGTTGGCGGCTTCCATGTATTTTGTGCATTGCCGGGGAAAAGCCGCATTGGAAAAAGTAGGATGGGTGGAATGGCTGTATTGTATTTTGCTGAGCAGTATGACGGCCATGGCGGTTTTGTTTGCCTGTCAGAGGCCGGGGCAGGGGAGTCTGATGACGGCAGTGGGGGCGGTTTGCTTTTTTCTGTCCGATAATCTTTTGGTGAAAAGGCTTCGGACGCAGGACAAAGGGAGGGCGGGGGATTATGCGGTCATGTTCTTTTACTATCTGGCAGTCTACCTGATCGCGGCGGGAGGGCTGTTTCATGGCGGATTGTGAGAAGTTCTCTATGATACGGTTTTCCGCCGTGTGCGGTTGCCGCCAGGCAGCTTTTTGCTCACGCGCCCGTACGCATCACCGCCTTTTTTATACGGTAGGAAATGTAAATTCCTGTCGTATAAAAAAGCTGATGCGTCATAATAACGCAACAGCTTTTAAAGGACGGAGAAGGAGGGATTTGAACCCTCGCGCCTGTTACAGCCTACCGGTGTTCGAAGCCGGACCCTTCAGCCACTTGGGTACTTCTCCACACTTTCTTATTTTATCCGAAAATTTTGGAATATGCAAGCAGAATTTTTGGAATGTTACCGGCAAAGTCTACTCCAGGGTTACTCTTCACGGGGTGGGGAAGGGCCTGGGCCAAACTGGGGAGCAGACGGCGGGGAAGGCGCGGACG
>DERU01000154.1 GCA_002361095.1 Lachnospiraceae bacterium UBA3332 | reverse complement strand
AACCTTCTGCTCCAGGATCCGCATGATTTTCTGATTTCAATCCACGTCCCCGCGAAGGGGACGACCCCAGTCCGTTGGTCTACCACGGGCGGGTCATCCCACATTTCAATCCACGTCCCCGCGAAGGGGACGACAGCAAAAACAGACAACAATCGCAAAACTTTCTTTCTGCTTTTGCCTATTTTCACCAATACTTTTTAAATGAAAGACATCTTTTTTCTCTTACCGTAATGCAAAAGCCAAATTCTCCGCATTTCTCCGGTGCGAACCCCTTTACATTTTTATGTCTGCTTACGGTTCGCACTACATAAACAGCGCCCCTCTCATATCCATGCTTTCTTTTACCCCTATATGTTCCACCTTATTTTCATAATGGTTTCCCAGATAATAGAACCGGAGACTGTCCGTCTTTACATCAATGATTTTCTCAAGAATAGCCTTGACCTCCCGGCATTTTGCAGCATCCATTTCACACTCAAAAACCGAATTCTGCACCCTTTGTCCATAGTTGACGCATTGTCTGGCCACCTGACGCAGGCGTTTCTTCCCCGCCGCAGTTTCCGTATTCACATCATAAGTAATCAGTACCAGCATTCCATATCCCCCCCTACTTCCACATAAACGGCGGATACGCATCCAAATCACCGCGTATATACCGGGCAAGGAGCAATGCCTGCGTATATGGCGTCATTCCCCATTCCACCTTTTCCCCCAAAAACGGATGCTGAATGGTTTCCTTTTTCCGATCCTGCCATGCAGACAAAACAGCTTTCCTTGTCTCGTCATCCATCAGGACTGCGCCGTTTTCCTTTTGATAAAATCCGGAGGGGGACACTATCCGCTTATTAATCAGGGAAATGACAAACCGATCCGCAAACACCGCCCTGAACTCTTCCATGAGATCCAGCGCAAGGGAAGCCCTGCCGGGTCGATCCGTGTGCATAAATCCCACATAGGGATCCAGCCCTACCGTTTCCAGCGCCGCCAAATTCATGTTCATCAAAAGCGTATAAACAAAGGACAGCATTGCGTTCACGGCATCCAGCGGCGGCCGTCTGTTTCGCTGCCGAAATGAGAAAAATTCCTTTTGCTGCAAAATCAATTCATTAAACACGGAAAAGTACAAACTCGCCGCTTCCCCCTCTTTTCCGCGCAAGATTTCCATGTTTTTGCAGTCCTGCACAGACTCCAGGGCATTTTTTAACTGTCCGGATACTTTTTTCAATCTGTCCACATCCACACGCATTGCATGATCCCGGGTCGCCCGCTCCAACACCCATCTGGCGTTAAAAATTTTTCCCGTAATGAAGCTTTTTGCAAGTTCCAGACTCTGCTCCGCATTTTCAGACCAAGAATACTGTTTTTTCCGCAGCAGTACGTTTCCCCTTTCCTCACCGGAAACCCTTGCCAAAAACCGTCCGGACGGGGCCAAAAAGGAAATTGCCACGTTTCTTTTTGCACAGGCTCCCATCAAAGCCGGACTGGCTCCGGTAAAACCGAATGTCACAATTGCTTCCAGATTATGCAGGGGCACTCTTCCCACCTCCTGCTTTTCGGTGAGAACAACCACATTTTCCCCGTCCAGAGACAAGTATCGGTCGGACGAGGTAACATAAAGTGTGTTAAGCAGTTTCTTCAAATTTCCTCCTCCCCGATTCGTTGGGCAATGTAAGCCTTTGCCGACGGGTTTTTCATAAGCTGCGGAAGACACAGGTTTTTCAGGGAACATGCATTGCAGGCTTTTGTCCGCTTCACCTTCGGCGTATATCGTCGCTCATAATACTGATGCATTTCCCGGAACGCGTCCCTGACCTCTTGTCTTACCGCTTCTTCCAGCAAAATTTCTATCCGCCGTCTGGTTTCCCCGTAAAATAAATATCCCTTTTCCACCCTGCAGGCCAACATCTCCTCCAGACAAATGGCCTGGGCCGCCAGCTGAAGAACGTCAGAATCGTCCTCCTTGGGCTTGCCCTTTTTGTATTCTACCGGATAAACCAGATATTTCCCCTCCCTGCCGTACAGCGAAACTCCTTTTTCATCATCCCGGTAAAATTCCACAATATCGCAAACACCGCTTGCGCCCAATTCCCGGGAAAATACAGGCATTCCCCGGGAAATAATAAGATCCCTGCGCTTCTCCGCCGTATAACCGTCATGCGCTTTTTTATGGAACAGATTTCCCTCCACGGTTCTAAGGTTTTCCTCCCACTGCTGTTCAATATGGATGAGCGCCCACTGTCTTCTGCAAAATGTAAAATGCTGAATTCCGGAAAGCATTAAATACTCGCTTTCCGGGTATCCGTTTAATTTCTCCGAATACATGTGACTCCCTCGGGAATCTTTTCCCCACACACTTCTACTTCATAATCTTCAAAGGCCCTGGGCTGCATGTCCGGATTTTTCTTTTTTACGGTAACAGTGTCAAACAGCTTATGGGCCGGGGCATTCCCCAGTTCGGAATCATGTTTGAAAATGATCAGTTCCCGGACTGCCATCTTTCCCCGGGCCGCCGAGCGGTCATGCTCAAACATGTTCAAAATGGCTTCCCACAAAAGTTCCAGATCGGCTTCCCCGAATCCCGTCACCTTCCGGGCCAAATTGGCAGAGACAAACCCCTCCGCGCGGTACAGTCCATAAGGCACAATTTCCTTTCTTCCCATCTCCGTCTTTTTCTTTTCCGCATCCTCTTTCTTCGTGATGGCCACTCTTGTGATGGTCAGACTCTGCGGTACCACCGGGTCTACCGATCTGGCAAAGCTGATCTGCACAGGCCCGCGCACCTGTCCACAGTTTAGGTTTGCCTTGACAAATGTGGTCATCACCGCCCCAAACGTCCGGATGTCAAAAAACCTGTCGCACATGAAATCACGGATCTTTTTATCCAGTTCGGGATCCTCCTTTTTCATCGCCGGAATTTTTTTCTCATCGACGGATAATGCCGCAAAAGCACTGGCATCGCTGGTATTAAGCGGCACGCCCTCCTTGATGTAAATCCCGTATCCGGGTTCCCCTTCCTTAACGGTTTCCACATAATTGCGGATTTTTCTTTTCAGGCAGACGTCCGTCACAATCCCGTGCCCGGTATCCAAATCCACCCGGGGCGCGTTCCCGTTATCCGGATCCCCGTTGGGATTTCCATTTTCCACATCAAATAAAATCACAAAGTCATATCGGTTCTTTATTGCTTCCCTCATTCCGCCTCTTCCTCCTTTTTCTCGTACCTCTTCTGCGTCTGGTGATAGTAGCCCAGCATAAACACCGCCTGTTCCTCCACGCTGAGCTGCCGGGGCGTTTCGATCTCCAGTCTGCCTATGATCTCCATAATCTGCTTGTCCAATGTGACGGCAAGTCCGGGCTTATCCCTCCTGAGTTTTTTCATATGGCTTTCCTTCAGTTTCAATAACGATGACAAAACCAAAGCCGGTGTGCTGCACATACTGTTTAAGTACTGGTCTTTGATCGTTGTGTTCAAACTTCCCCCCGCCGATGTCTCCTGCACATTCTCCAACAGGGAAAATAGCCGTCCTAAAAGATATGCCTGATGATTCGTCTCCGTATTCAGTCCCACACTGCATCCCTCCTTATTTTTCTGGTTCGTACTGTTTTTTTCCAGATAGGCTTTCAAAACCGCCGCTCGTTTCCAGTTCAGATCCCGGTCTGCCCGGATTCTGCGCACCGTGCAGTACAAAAGTTCCTCCGGATACCGGGCATCCTCCAAGACAGACCGCAGAAGTGCCGCCGTCAGGGACGGGATTGTATCCTTTCCTCCCGGCGCCTTCATTTCGTCCAAAATCACCCAAATGGGCAGATAAGGTTTGGTCACATAAGAAGGGATTTCGATCTCCAGCCGTTTTTCATGCTTCCGAATGTTTTCCAGCCAGGCCCCGAAACGGTTTTCCAGAAAAAAACGGACGGACAGGCGGGCCGCATTGGGAGAAATCCCCAAAATATAAAACGTCTGATTCGGATTGATCTCCCCATCCTTCCACAAAATATTTTTGCCCTGCGCCAGTTTTTTTAACGCGTTTTGTACATCCGCGTCCCGGATGGAAGCGTCCTGGTTCAGCTTCGCCATCATCAAATCCTGATAAACGCCTTCCCCCTCTTCCACCCAGCCTACCACGGTCACATCCCCTGCCCAAAACACTTTTTGGGGATCCGACAGCAGATAGTTCAGCGCCGCGCCATACGCCCTCGCCGCTTTTTCTCCGGTCTGGGCATTGCTGCCGCTCTCCATTCCGTAGGAGCAAAAGGAATCCGCGTTAAAGGATACCAAAGCCGCCCCGCTGGACTGGGCACCCCGCACCCCCCTGATCTGGGGATGCAGCTTTGCCAGCGGCCCCCTTTCTCCCGTCACCAGACAAATCCCGGTTTT
>DERU01000243.1:15723-26562 GCA_002361095.1 Lachnospiraceae bacterium UBA3332 | reverse complement strand
CAGACCTGTCTGAACTGTTACTGATTTTTCAAATACGCCCTGGGACGGGAGGAGAACCGACATGGAAGGACAGATTTTTTATCATGCGCCGGGTGCGCGGACAGGGGATGTCATCCCGAAATATATAGACGGAACATACCAATTGTTCTATTTAAAAAACTGGAAGAATCCGAAAGCCCCTGACGCGGTTGGCGGATGGCACCGGATGGAGAGCAAAGATTTGGTTTCCATGGGGCCGGAAACGCCGATCCATGTACATGGGGGAACCGGGGATCTGATTTTTTGGCAGGGACAGTGGCATTTGTTTGCCTGCATTTTTCCGGAGGGGAAGCAGCTGGTCACTCATTATGTAAGCAGGGACGGAAGTTTGGATTGCTGGGAGTACCAGGAAGAAGATACGTTTGGACCGGACGGCATTTTGTATCATCCTTCCGATTGGAGGGATCCGAGGGTGGTTTACCGAAAAGAACTGGGGGAGTTCTGGATGTTCCTTGCCGCCAGGGCGATGGATACCCATAACCAGACGGGCTGCGTGGGACTGTGTGTGTCGAAAGATCTGCGCCGCTGGGAATACCGGCCGCCGGTCTATTATCCGGCGCGTTTTGGCGGCGCCTGCGAATGTCCGGATGTATTCCGGATGGGGGATTGGTATTATCTGATTTTTTCCGCTTATACGAACTTGTTCGGCAACTATTATGTAAAATGCCGGGTGGGGGAGCAAAACTGGCAGATTCCGGCCAATCACAGGTTGGACGGCAGGGCGTTTTACGCCGCAAAGTCGGCGGGAAACGACAGGGAGCGCTATCTGTTCGGGTGGAATCCTACCAAGGAGGAGGATACGTACGGTTTCTGGCCCAACCGCCTGCGGGGACAGGATTACAGGACTTGGGACTGGGGCGGCAGCATGGTGATACACCGTATTTTGCAGCAGCCGGACGGGGATTTGGGATTGGCCATGCCGGAAGCAAAGCGAAAAATTTTTGATTTTCCCATAAAGAACGAAATCCGCTGTCTGACACAGGGATGGGAAACGGGGGAAAACAGGTACGCAGCGCTTTATGGCGCGGCACAGCAGATGGTTTTGATGCAGATATTGCCAAAGCAATGCTATATACGTGGGGAAATGGAAATTGGGGACGCCAGACAGGCAGGGTTCATCCTGCAGGCGGACGAGACATTTCAGGAGGGGTATTATCTGTATGTGGAGCCGGACAGAAAGAGACTGGTTTTCCGTTCCTGGCTCAGAATGTCGGAGGAAGGGGGAAAAACCTTCCCGTACGATGTGGAATTGGAAACGCCGGTCCGGCCGGCCCAAGATAACCGGTACTGCATGGAAATTCTGCTGGAGGGAAGTGCCGGCGTCGCCTATGTGAATCAGGAAGCGGCGCTGGGCTTTCGGATGTATGATTATGCGGAACGCAGGCTGGGGTTGTTTTCTTTCGGAAGGGCCGTTTTTAAAAATATTACGATGAAAGCCCCGGCCGGCAGCCGTGCAAGCCGGATGTGAGGCCGCAGGTTCGGAAAATATAAAATATGGGTGTCGGCATCCGGTGTCCGAAATGCCGACAGTTTGGAGGGTTTTATGGGCAGTCAGACATTGCGGGAAGCGCGTAAATATGAGGAAGCTTCCGAAAAAATGATTACGGCGCAGGAAAGGCCGGATTTTCACTTGTCCGCGAGAACCGGGTGGATGAATGATCCAAACGGTTTCTCGTATCATGACGGAAAGTATCATCTGTTTTATCAATACCACCCCTATGATTCCCATTGGGGGCCGATGCACTGGGGACACGCGGTCAGCCAGGATTTGCTGCATTGGCAGTATCTTCCGGCTGCCCTCGCGCCGGACGAAGCCTATGACAGGGACGGCTGTTTTTCCGGCAGCGCGCTCACGCTTCCCGACGGCCGGCAGCTTTTGATGTATACCGGCGTACTCACACTGCGCCAACAGGACGGTTCGTCCGGGCCGGTACAGGCACAGTGCCTTGCGGTGGGAGACGGAACCGATTATGAAAAGTACGGGAAAAATCCTGTGCTGGATGCGGCGGATCTGCCGGCGGGGGCAAACGTCAGCGATTTCCGCGATCCGAAGATGTGGAGAAAAGAGGACGGGACCTATCGCTGTGTGGTGGGAAACCGGCCTGCGGACGGCAGCGGTCAGATTCTTCTTTATACGAGTCCGGACGGTTTTGCGTGGCGTTTTCAAAAAGTGTTTGCCGCGAACGAAAACCGTTTCGGAAAGATGTGGGAATGCCCGGATTTTTTTGTGCTGGACGGCAAAGGGGTGCTGCTCGTCAGCCCGCAGGATATGCTTCCGCAGGGTTTTGAATACCACAACGGAAACGGGACGCTGTGCCTGATCGGGGAATATGACGGGCAGACCGATACATTTACGGAAGAATCTGATCAGTCTATTGATTACGGAATTGATTTTTATGCGCCGCAGACCGTGCTGACGCCGGACGGGCGCAGGGTCATGATCGGCTGGATGCAAAATTGGGATACCTGTGATTTCCGTTCCCAGAATGTGCATTGGTTCGGGCAGATGAGCCTGCCGAGGGAACTTTCGGTCCGCAGCGGGAGACTGTACCAGAGGCCTGTCCGGGAACTGGATGCGCTCCGGTGCAATAAGGTGGAATACAAAGGGGTTTCTTTTACCGATACCATCCGTCTCGACGGGGTAAAGGGCCGGAAGGCGGACATGGAATTGACGCTCAGGCCAAAAGACGGGGAAGATATTTATCAGAAGTTTGCGGTGCGTTTCGCGCAAAACGAGACCTACCAGACTTCCTTAAGCTTCCGTCCCCGGGAAGGCGTTTTGAAGGTGGACAGGAAATTTTCCGGATCCAGAAGGGCGATTATCCACCAGCGCCGGTGTCTGGTGCGGGATCCGGGCTGTAGAAGGGGGGAACTCAAACTGCGGATGATATTGGACCGGTTTAGCGTGGAAGTGTTCGTAAACGACGGCGAGCAGGTATTGACGGCCACCCTTTATACGGAGCAGGAGGCGGAGGGGATTTCCTTTTTCGCGGACGGCGCGGTATGTATGGATGTGGTCAAGTATGATTTGGGCTGACGGAAAGCCGGTATAATCCGTCCGCTTACATCGGACGGGACAGCGGCGCTCCTAAACGGTGCGGACGAATAGGACGCTGCGTAAATGACGTATGGGGCGGGAACCTGATTCTTCCAGGTTTCCCCTCGTATGTACGGGATTTATTTGCCGGGTGACAGCATGGCCGGAAATTTTAACCATAAATTTTATAACCCTTTCCAACCCTTTATAGCCCTGCTTATCCCTTCATAAAAACAAAACTCGTTCCAATTACACCTGCACCAGTCTTCATAGCCGCCGCATAGGTCGATGTAACACTCTTTGCGGTTTCAATACGATAGCGCACTAAATCACTGATATTCCCCTTTTCAAACTGTTCCATATAAGTGAAAAGCCACGTTTCCCATAGCCAGTTGAAAAATTTTCATCCCAATTGCCATAAATGTCTTTCATAGAGAGCCGTATATATGGTATTATAGGTAACAGAACAATTTCTTATGAAGGGAGAGTATGTGCAAAGAGGGAATTTACCTACTCTTTTAAACGGCACAGAAAAGAGAAAATGAGAAAAGAAAAAAGCAGAAATTCCTTTTCGGGTTCTGTTGGCTTTGTGCTGGCGGCGGCTGGAAGCGCAGTAGGGTTGGGAAATATTTGGCGTTTCCCTTATTTGGCGGCAAAGGACGGGGGCGGCGTCTTTTTGGCGGTCTATTTGATTTTGGCGCTTACCTTTGGTTTTGCGCTGCTGACGACGGAAGTCGCTATCGGCAGAAAAACGAAACAGAGTCCCCTGACGGCTTACGCGAAGTTGAAACCAAAGTGGGGATTTTTGGGCATATTGGCCTGTCTGGTTCCGGTTATTATTATGCCTTACTATTGTGTGATCGGCGGATGGGTAGTCAAATATTTTCTGGCTTATCTGACCGGGGGCGGCAGCGCTGCGGCAAAGGACACCTATTTTACCGGCTTTATTACGCAGGAAGGGTTTCCGCCCATATTTATGGCGGTCTTCCTGTTTATGGTGGCATTTGTTGTTTTCCGGGGTGTGAATCATGGAATTGAGCGGTTTTCCAGGGTAATTATGCCCTTATTACTGCTTTTGGTAATCGGGATCGCCGTGTTCTCCATGACAATCCGGCATCAGGACGCCGCCGGGACGCTCCGGACGGGGATGGAGGGTTTTTGGATTTATGTAATTCCCAGTTTCAAAGGCATGACCATACAAGGGTTTTTTACGGTGTTATTGGACGCCATGGGACAGCTGTTTTTCAGCCTCAGCGTGGCCATGGGGATTATGGTGGCCTATGGCTCTTATGTCAAAGATGATGCCGACTTAGTCAGATCTATTAATCAGATAGAAATATTTGATACGGCGGTGGCATTTTTGGCGGGCGTCATGATTATTCCTGCGGTCTATACCTTTATGGGCCGGGAAGGAATGGCGGCTTCCGGGCCGAGCCTGATGTTTGTTTCGCTGCCCAAGGTGTTTTCGCAAATGGGAAAAGTGGGTAATTTAATAGGCTGTTTGTTTTTTGCAATGGTATTGTTTGCTGCATTGACCAGTGCCGTATCGGTTATGGAGGCTGTGGTTTCCAGTTTGATGGACAAATTTCATATATCCAGATTTAAAGCCTCTGTGATAGAGACGGTTGTCGCGTTGGTGGGTGGTATAATCGTTTGTCTTGGATATAATAAATGGTACTTTGAGGTTACTTTGCCAAACGGTGCTGTCGCCCAGATTTTGGATATTATGGACTATATCAGTAATAATTTGTTGATGCCCTTGGTTGCTATCTCCACTTGCGTGTTGATTGGCTGGGTGATAAAACCTGCGGCAATTGTCGAAGAGGTGGAGAAATCCGGAAGCAAATTTGGAAGGAAAAAATTATTTGTCGTTATGGTACGCTACATAGCGCCAATACTTTTGGTGATCCTGCTGCTCAAATCCGCAGGGATTTTAACAATTATCTGATGCTGGATCGTTGCCGCAGAGTACTTTCCCTTGTTTTTGCCTTTATAAGATTTTTGCATAAAGTAGAAAAATAATTTAATATCATTCTCGCATCCAACCCGGCAGAAATGCCGGGCTTTTTCTAAGGCATCACAAAAAGCTGATAGGTAAGTTGCCAATAAAGTGTTGACACAAACATTGAAAATACAGGGAATGACTTTTCCGGTTACAAGGATCTGCTGATCTATCCACCCTCCGTACTTCTGGAAGGAGATGATGAGGACGATGACGAAACCGATAGTAAGTAAGGATTTTAATTTGGAGGACATCCGGAAGATCAGGGAATATAATTCCCTGCGCCATGTCCAGATGACTCCTGGGGAGATCATTGAAGATACTCAAAAAGGGGCAGCTGTGGTGCTTAAGAGACTGCGGCAAAGTGAAAAAATGAGTGTGTGATAGCGTTTTAAGAAGGGTGGATGCCGGATTTTGGGCCTCGGTATATGATAAGTTTCGGTATAACAACGGAGTTTCATGGTACGCAATAAACATAACACCCTTTCTTTTCAGACAAGTCAAACTGCACCGGCCGTTACCAATGCAGCCGGTGTTCTGGTTCCATACCGATCTACGCCGATTGCCGTAAATACCGTTCCGGCATTTACGGTAACGGCTTCTTTGTACACATTACCGGATAATTTAGGATACGACCCATCCGTCGTATAGTAAACAGTAAGGCCTGCGGGTACCGAACATAAAATCTTAAAGGCTCCGGTGTCACAATCCTCCAAAACCTTTACGGTAAGCGCCTCATACGCGGAACGGAAGACGAGCCTGCTTTTTGCCCTGGAATATACGGTTCCGTTGGTCATATCAACGCCCGTCCGGCGCATCAGTTCGGCAACCGTGACCAGTTCATAGCCCTGCTCTTTCAGCGTATCCACGGCGCGCAGGGTGCCCGCCACACTGGACTCATAGATGTCATGCATTAAAACGATACTTCCGTTTTGGGCGCCGGAGAGGATAGCGGCATATACTTCATCGGCGTTGCGGTATTTCCAATCCATCGTATCGACGCTCCAAAAAATGATGGGAGCATTTACATTGCGCACAATGGCCTCGTTTATATGGCCGCCCGGTGTGCGGACAAAGCATTTATAAGCGCCTCCCGTCACGTGAAAGATAAGCTGCTCCACGCCGGAAACCTCGGAAGCAATCTGCACATCTGACAGTTCGTCTAACATGGCATGCCGATATGTATGGTTTGCCATTTGATGCCCCTCTTCCCACATACGGGTGAGGAGCGCCCCGTGTCCGTTTTTGATGCCGCAATTTCCTGCCGTTCCATTTTCCCCGTTCATAAAAAAGGTCACGACCGCATTGCGGGCCTTTAGCCCGTCCAGTAATGCCCCGGTATATTGCGAGGGGCCGTCGTCGAAGGTAAACGCGATCAGTTTTGGACGCTTTGGGGCGTAAAGCGTAAGCAGACGATCCATTATACGCAGGACGATACCCGCAGTGCGCCGCAATACATTTTTTCTTTTCACCGGTATTCCCTCCACAGTTTATGCGCCGGAGCATTTTTCAAACACGTTTTAGGATAACATACATTTTACCCGAAATCAATCCGTTGCAGTCCGGGGGCACTCCCGCCCGGAAAACACGCAGCAGTTCATGGGGCCGCAAAGAACGCAGTCCAGGCCCTTCCCTGTTCCGGGAAACTTTTCATGTGCAAAAAATGTGCACATAGACAAAAAATGTGGATATTTACAAGGGGTGTTTTGGCGATTTATGCTGAATCAGGAAAACAGATGCAGACGGATATCCGTTGAATGCTAGGGAGGTGCAGGCATGGAAAAAGGAGAGACCATAAAAAGACGGCGGGGGTGGAAAACGCGGTGGAAGCGGGATTATCAGATATACCTGTTTTTGGCGCCGACGCTTTTGTATTTCCTGATTTACTGTTATATCCCGATGGGGGGCATACAAATTGCGTTCCGGGAGTTTACGCCAAAGCTGGGAATCTGGAAAAGCCCCTGGGTCGGTCTGGGGCAGTTTGCGCGCTTTTTCCAATCTTACCAGTTTAAAATCATTATTTCCAATACTTTGAAGATCAGTTTGATGAATTTGCTGTTGGGATTTCCGATGCCGGTATTTTTGGCGCTTCTTTTAAACCAGCTAAAATATACGAAGCTCAAAAAAGTGTTACAGACAGCGACGTATGCGCCCCATTTTATCTCAATTCCTGCGGTAGTGGGCATGCTGGTCATTATGCTGTCGCCGGGAGGCGGGATGCTGTACAACCTTATTGATTGGTTTAGCGGGGGGAAAGCGGGAATTCCCATGGGAAGCGCGCCGGGATTTAGCCTTATTTTTGTGATCAGCGAAATATGGCAGCATGCGGGATGGGACGCCATTATTTATATCGCGACCCTCACATCGGTAAGTCCGGATTTGTATGAGGCGGCGGAGATTGACGGCGCGGGAAAAATACAGAAAATTTTGTATATCGACATCCCGGCAATCCTTCCTACGGCAGTCATTCTTCTGATTATGAATTCCGGGCGGATTATGAGTGTGGGATTTGAAAAAGTGCTGTTGATGCAAAATGCGATGAATATCGAAGCTTCGGAAATTATTTCCACCTATGTATATAAAATCGGGCTGATCGGCATGGAGTTCAGCTATTCCGCCGCCATCGGGCTGTTCAATTCCCTGATTAATTTCTTTCTGATCGTGGTGGTAAATCAGATTGCCAAAAAGGGAGCAAATATTAAACTGTTTTAGGAAAAGGAGGGATTTTGTGAAAGTGAAAACTTTATGGATAAAAGGAAAAAGGCCGTCGGGAACCGATCTTTTGTTTGGAATAATTTCCGTGCTTTTGCTTTTGATTGTGGCATATCCGCTTTATTTTGTCCTGATTGCATCCGTCAGTGACCCGGATCTGACTTATGCGGGAAAGGTATATTTTTTACCAAAAAAAATCACTTTTGAGGGATACAGGACCATTCTTGCGGATCCCAGAACGCTGGTGGGATATTACAATACGGTTTTGTATACGGCGGCAGGAACGGCCTTGAGCGTCGTACTTACCCTGACAAGCGGTTTTGCCCTTTCCATACGGGAATTTTTCGGGAAAAAATGGATCAATATCTACGTCATTTTTACCATGATATTCAGCGGGGGACTTGTTC
Source organism: Lachnospiraceae bacterium UBA3332 (assembly GCA_002361095.1). Taxonomy (GTDB): domain Bacteria; phylum Bacillota; class Clostridia; order Lachnospirales; family Lachnospiraceae; genus Gallintestinimicrobium. The sequence goes on along the minus strand of DERU01000243.1, from coordinate 18,365 downwards.
CCACCTATTTGCTGATGAAAAATCTGCATGCCATTAATACCATTTGGGGCGTGATTCTTCCCGGGGCGGTCGGGGTGTGGAACCTGATTGTGACGAGAACCTTTTTTGAGGAAAACATTTCCATGGAACTTTTGGAATCGGCACAGTTGGACGGCTGCAGCTACTTTAAGTTTTTTGTCCATATTGTGCTTCCCACCTCCGGGGTTATTGTGGCGGTAATTTCACTGTTTTATGCAGTGAATCAGTGGAACGGCTTTTTCAATGCCCTGATCTATCTGAACGATAAAAATAAGTTTCCGTTACAGCTTTTTTTGCGGGAAATTCTTTTACAGCAGGAAATGATGAGTATGGATCCGGATTTGGTAAATTCCGTAAGGCACCGGGCAAACTTGGTGAAATATGCCATGATCGTGGTGGCTTCCGCGCCGGTTCTGGCAGCTTACCCATTTGCCCAGCGCTTTTTTATCAAAGGCGTGATGATTGGAGCCGTAAAAGGATAACGATCGGAGGTTACAATTTGCGGACAGCATCATTTTGTCCATAAATGATCATTTTTGGAAAATAATGGGAAGGGAGGGAAAAAAAGCAGGTACCTTATTGTTGCGTGGCGTAGTAAAATAGTGAAAACAAGGAGGCATGGTTATGCAAAGAAAGAAGTACGCAGGAAAAGCTTTGGCGGTTTTGCTGGCATTCGCCTGTATGGCGGGATGCGGCAGGCCCACGGTAACGCAGGGGACACAGGAGAAGCCGGAAACGGCGGAAACGGCGGAAGCGCCAAAGGAAGCGGCCGCAAAGGAAGTCGTTTGCAACGCGGAAGGGTATCCGATTGTGGACGAGCCGATTACCCTGAAAATTGCGGTGAACAGGGTGGTGGACGATAAAAGAAAGTCCCTGCATGATATTGCGTATCTGAAAGAACTGGAAGAAAAGACAAATATCAGGATTGAATGGATGGAAATCGGGAGTACGGCCTGGAATGAAAAGAAAAACCTGATGTTTGTCAGCGGGGATCTGCCGGATGCTTTTCTGGGCGAGGGGATCAGCGATCTGGACATTTTGATGAATCAGGATGCTTTTATTCCATTAAACGGTCTGATCGAGGAATATGCGCCCAATATCCGGGCCTGTTTTGAAAAGGAGCCGGAATTGAGGAGCGTTGTGACCGGGGAGGACCAGCAGATTTATTCCCTGTTCCGTTACCGGGGGTCTTATTTTCCCAATACCATGGACACGATGGCGATCAATAAAACCTGGCTGGATAATTTGGGACTGGAAGTGCCGACTACCACGGAGGAATTGTATGAGGTGCTCAAAAAATTTAAGACGCAGGATCCCAACGGAAATGGGATACAGGACGAGATTCCGCTGCTTTTGATGCATCAAATGGGTAACGCCACGAATTCGGAGGCAAATCTGTTCCCGCCTTTTGGCGTATATGACAATACTTCCTATTCCGAACTGGTATATCATATGATGGTGGAAAATGGGAAGCCCGTCTTTACCCCGGCGCAGGAGGGGTATAAAGAAGCCCTGAAATATATGAACCGTCTGTATGAAGAGGGCCTGTTGGATCCGGAAATCTTTACGATGACCAGCGATACCTATATGGCAAAATGCCAGGACAGCAATGATATTGTGGGAGCGTTTACCGGTTGGACGATCTCGAATTCGGTGGGATTTGAACGGGCGGAAAAGGATTTTATCCAGCTGGCTCCCCTCAAAGGCCCCGACGGGAAGCAGGGATGGACCGTTGTGAACGATATGCAGGTGGGGAGGAACATGTTTGAGATTACATCAGCCAATCCCTATCCGGAGGCGACAATGCGTTGGATTGACGAATGGTACTCCCAGGATATGTCGATTCAAACCTTCTATGGGCCTTATGGGCTTATGACCGATAAGGCGCAAGACGGCTCGGTGGTCGCCTATGAACCCCCGGAGGGATATACCTACGGGGAGTGGAGATGGGGAAACTGTCCTGCGGATTCTGCGCCTTATGCCTGTTTTCCGGAGTTTGAAGAATTTCTGACCCCGGCAAAACAGCAGAGGGACCGGGATATTTTCCAAAAAGGGGTGGATCCCTATTTGCAAAAAGAGGTATACCCCAATGTGTCCTTTACGCTGGAACAGATGAATACGCTCAAAAAGATTATTCCGGACATTAACAGCTACGAAGAGATGATGCGGGCAAAGTTTGTATGTGAGGGCGGAATTGAAGAGCAGTGGGACGAATACCTGGGACAGCTGGAAAAACTGGGGCTTTCCGAAGCGATGGAAATTTATAACAGCGCCTATGAAAGCTTTCGTAAGGCAAAGTAAAGTAGTGTGACAAACGGGCTGCAGAAAGGGGAGGGGCAGGAATGGGAAAAAAGAGTATGAAGTCAAAGGAATTTTTGTGGAAATATCTGCTGTCTTATTTTCTGGTTCTTGTTCTTCCTTTATGCGGCCTGTTCCTTTTTGCCTACAACCATGCGATTCGCCTGACCCAAAGCAATGTGCTGATGAGTAAAAAAAACAGTGTGCTAAAGCTTCACAGCCTGTTGGATTGGGGGGTCAAAAATGCGGACGACATGCTTCGGGACATCCGGATGAAGCGGGTAATGCAGGACTTTTGCCCGGAAAAATCAGGGTATCAATATTAT
>DERU01000243.1:15098-15475 GCA_002361095.1 Lachnospiraceae bacterium UBA3332 | reverse complement strand
ATTATGAGGCGGTACGTAAACTCCGGGAATATACGGCTTATAACCGGTTCCTTGCCTCCATTGTTTATTATGCGGAAAACGGGGACTATATTGTCAGCGATATGGGAACGGTTCCGATCGCATACTTTGGGGAGAAGGTATACTGTTGGGAAGGGAAAACCGCACAGGAGGTATGGGAGAGACTTTCGCAAAAAGAAATCCGGGGATACCGGGATATCGTGCAAATTCCGGGAATGCAGACACAGGACTATATGGTCTATTTTTATCCGCAGACGGATTGGGAGCAGGGAAACACAACGGTGGTTGTGTTTTATAATCTAAATGAAATCAAAGAGATTGTCGGCGCCACCCTGGGCTATGACGATTATTTGCGGATA
>DERU01000243.1:599-14828 GCA_002361095.1 Lachnospiraceae bacterium UBA3332 | reverse complement strand
GGCTATGACGATTATTTGCGGATACAGGATCCGTACGGGAATACGGTGTGGGAATCGGGAGACAGCCAAAAGGCAGACGGAAAGGATACGGAAGCCTTTGTGTATAACAGTGCGGAAACCGGATGGCGCTATCAGGGGGTTCTTGGTTATGGGGCGGCCGCGAAAGAGATGATCCGGCTGAAAAGCTACTATTTTGGCGTATTGTTAGGATTACTGTCTCTCGGAAGCGTCAGTATTTACTATTTTCTGTACAAAAATTACCGGCCCATACAAAAACTGAAAAATCAGGTGCAGGAACTGGTTCCCGGCCTTTTGGTTGACAGCCTGAATGAAATGGAAACGGTGCAGCAGGCTGTGATTGTGCTGTCCGAAACATTGGAAAAGGCTGCAGAAAAAATACGTGATGTGGAGCCGGTTCTCCAAAAGGATGCCCTGGCGGCAGTGCTGCATGGAATTTATGGCGAAACAGGCAGGACGCCGGAATTTTTTCAAAAAGGCGGGGGGACAAGGTGCTATTTGGTTGCCGGGATCCGGCTGGAAAACGGGGACAGGGAAGGGATAGATGCGCTGCGGCTGCTGGTAGGACGGATGCGGTCGGAGGAGTTTGACGGAGTGATTTTGGAGAAACCGTATGTGCCGGTAACGACGGCGGTTTTTTGCTTTGCGGCCGGAAAAATTCTGGAAATCACAGATACCATGGAAGCTTTGACCGGACAATTCCGGAAGGAAACCGGGAAACCGATACAAATATTTTTGTCGGATCCCAAAACGGAAACAGAAGAATTGAAAAATGCGTTTTGGGAGGCCTGTATGGTCAGGAATCTGGCCGAAAGGAAACCGGAAAAGACGCTTTACCTGTACGATTCGTTGTTAACCGGTAAAAGGGAGGGGGCGGATTCTTTTGCGGAATTGCTGCAAAAATTGGAGATGGCGGTGCTTTCCGGCAATATGGACAGCCTGGCCGCATTATCGTCCCGGTTTTTTGCAGAAGACACCTCTTATCTGTCAAGGGGGAAGGCGCTCGGCATATTGGCGGGAATGATGGGGATTACGGCGAACCATGTCGGCGATCCAAAAACCGTAAAAAAGATGAACCAAAAAATAAGCATACGGATGCGGGAATTTGCGGAAGGGGAAAGCTATGAGGCACTGGGAGAGGTGTGTTCGGAGTATTGCCTGGATATGATTGAAAACCTGATCAAAAAGGAAGGGAAGGAAGAGGGCAGGATGCGGATGGAGGTTTTATTGGAATATATCCATCAGCATGCCGCAAGCCAGGAGTTCAGCCTGTCCGTTATGGCCGATCACTTTCGGCTGTCTCCTTCGTGGCTCAGCCATTATTTCAGTAACAACATGCATATGACGCTGATCGAGTACGTGAATCGGTTAAAAATGGATGCGGCGAAGACTATGCTGCAGGATTCCGGTATCGGCTTGGACGAATTGGCCAAAAACCTTGGCTACGCCAGCACTTCCAGCTTTATCCGCTCATTCAAAAATATAGTGGGAATGACCCCTGGAAAGTACCGGAAGCTTGGCGGTAAAAAATAGAGGAAAGGAAATCATTTGGAATGAAGGAAGAAAGCAGCAGAAAAAATATCGTCTATTTGCATTGTCATGATGCGGGCAGGTATATTCAACCCTACGGTTACGCGGTTGCGACGCCGAATTTGCAAAAGCTGGCGGAGAGGGGCGTGGTATTTCGGGATTTGCATTGCGCTGCGCCCAGCTGCTCTCCCAGCCGGGCCGGACTGCTGACGGGAATGTGGCCGCACAGCGCCGGAATGTTGGGACTGGTGAACCGGGGGTTTGAACTTACCCATAAGGAATGCCATCTTGCTTATCTTTTACAGGAATACGGATATACCACGATTCTGGCAGGCATACAGCATGTGACAAGAAAACGGAACGGGATTGCGTATGACCGGATTTTGGAGATAGAAGGATGCGGTTCCGCAGAAATGGCTAAACAGGCCCTGGAGGCTTTGGAGGAGGTGGGAAACGGTCCGTTCTTTTTGGATATCGGTTTTTCCGATACCCACCGGCCGTTTACCCGGGGGGACGCGGCAGGAAATGCTGCTTATGTAAGGCCGCCCGAGCCGCTCCCCGATACGGAGCAGACCAGACAGGATATGGCGGATTTTATGGCGGAGGCAAAGCGGTTCGATGATGCGGCAGGATGTCTGATGGACGGAATTTATGAGAGGGGGTGGGGGGAAAATACGATTGTTTTATGCACGACGGATCACGGGATTGCCTTTCCGGGCATGAAGTGTAATTTAACCCAATACGGGACGGGCGTCTTTGGAATATTGGTTTGCCCCTCCCTGATTATGCCGGGGAGGGTGAGCGACGCGCTGGTTTCCCAAGTGGACTTTTTTCCGACGTTGTGTGAACTGACCGGTATTCCGGTTCCGGATTGGGTACAGGGGGTGAGTCTGCTGCCGGTTTTGACAGGGAGACAGGAACAGGTCCGGGAAGAATTGTATGCGGAGGTCAGTTATCATTGCAATTATGAACCCCAGAGAATGGTGCGCACAAAGCGGTGGCTGTATATCAGAAGATATGCGCAGGCCGATACCGTATACTGTGCGGATTGTGACGAAGGGGCAAGCAAGGAACTGCTTTTGGAATATGGGTGGCAGGACAGGAAGGTGGACAGGGAACAGCTGTATGATTTGGTGTTTGATCCCTTGGAGAGAAACAACGCAGCCGGTCAGGCGGAATATGCGGGCATCCTTGAACAGATGCGCGCGCGTATGGACGCCTGGCAGCAGCGCACGCAGGACCCGGTCTTAAAAGGGACAATCCGCAGTTTTACCACCAATACCGGGGACGGAACCGTATATGTCAGCGATAGCAAGGATATCCATACTTACGACCTGTGGGAGCGGGAGGAGCAAAAAGAGGGATATGCCTGAAAGTTTGATTGCAGGCAGGACTGCAGCGTGTTATACTCTTTTCAAAAAGGGGTTTTCATTTCGGGTAAACAGAAATTCGTGACAGGAGGGCAGGCGGATGTATCATCTTTTTGGCGGCAATGAAATCAGGCCGGAGGGCTGGCTTTTGCGGCAGCTGCGGATGCAGGCGGACGGTCTTTGCGGCAACCTGGACCGTATCTGGCCGGACATCAGGGACAGCGCGTGGATTGGCGGCGGCCGGGAGGGATGGGAGCGGGTGCCCTACTGGCTGGACGGCTTTATCCCGCTGGCGTATCTGCTGGAGGACGGGGACATGAAACGGCGCGCGGATTTGTATATCGGTGCGATTTTGGACCGGCAGCAGGCGGACGGATGGATTTGTCCGTGCGGCCCAAAAGAACGGAAAACCTACGATGTGTGGGCGCATTTTCTGATTGGGAAGGTACTGGCCCTCTACTGCACATTTACGGACAGCGCCCGTGCCAAAGAAGGTCTCTACCGTTCTATGCAGTGTCTGGACAGGATGCTGCGGGCGGGGGAAATCACCCTGTTTGACTGGGGGAAATTCCGCTGGTTTGAATGCCTGATTCCGATTGGGTTTCTCTATGAGGATTGCCGGGAGGAATGGCTTTTGGAACTTGCCCGTATGCTGCGGGACCAGGGGGCGGATTATCCTTCCTATATCGAAAGCTGGAAACGGCCGATGAATCAGTGGACGTTCCATACGCATGTTGTGAACCTCGCCATGATGCTCAAATATGAGGCGGTCTGCTGCTCGCTTTTCGGGGAGACTTACCGAAACCGGGCGGAAGAACTCTGGCAGGTTCTGGAAGAATATAACGGAACCGCAGTGGGAACCTTTACGGGGGATGAATGCCTGTCCGGTATTGCCAATAACCAGGGGACGGAACTGTGCGGGGTGGTGGAACTGATGTACAGCTGCGAACTGCTCTTTGCCGCCACCGGGGACTGCGTATGGGCCCGGCGCCTGGAGCGCATCGCGTTCAACGCCCTTCCGGCGGCTTTGAGCGATGATATGTGGACACACCAATATGACCAGATGGTCAACCAGATTGCCTGTATCCGCTTTCCGGGCAAGCCGATTTTTCGCACCAACGGGGCCGATTCGCATCTGTTTGGCCTGGAACCCAATTTCGGCTGCTGCACCGCCAATTTCGGGCAGGGCTGGCCCAAGCTTGCGATGAACGCCTTTTTGCGGGCGGACGACGGGGTGGTCTGTTCCATGCTTCCGGCCCGGCTGCATACGGTGATCGGGGACACCCGGGTGTGTATTGCGGCAAAAAGCGAATACCCCTTCCGCTTCTCCTGTAAATATGTGGTACGGGTGCAAAAGCCGGTTCGTTTTGCGCTGAAAATCCGGATTCCGGAATGGGCAAAGGAATGCAGGGTGGACGGCAGGCCGGTGGAACTTACCGGTTTTTATACGATAGAAAAAGAGTGGAGCGGGGAAGAGGCAGTTTCGGTTTGCTGTACCGATGCCCCGCGCCTTGTGAAACAGCGGTCGGGGCTGTGGAGCGCCGAGTACGGCCCGCTGGTGTTTGCCCTTCCGGTTCGGGCGCAATACCGGAAGCTGGAATATGAACAGGACGGTGTGGAGCGGCGTTTCCCGTATTGCGATTATGAACTGCTGCCCCAGTCCGAATGGCGTTACGGTTTTGACGGCGGGCCGCTTACGGTGTATCTGCAGGAGGGGGACGAAATTCCGTTTTCTTCGGTTTGTCCTTCCGTCACGCTCAAAGCCGGGCTCTGTCCGGTGGAGTGGGAGTTTGCGGACGGGTACGACAGCGTCTGCGCCAAAATGCCCGTATCCGCCAGTGCGGCAGGCAGGGCAGAAGAAATGCAGCTGTATCCGTACGGCTGTGCCAAACTGCGGATGACGGAGATGCCGTTTGCCGGACGGGATGAAGGCATGGAATAGACGGCTTGGACAGGAGGAAAAGAAGGGAAAGCGGCATGGAAAAAAAGAAGAAAACAGAGGTGGATATACGATTGGAAACACCGGCGGATTACCGCAGGGTGGAGGAACTGACCCGGGAGGCGTTTTGGGGATGTATGGATCACCCCACCTGCGACGGGGAGCATTTGCTGGTGCATAAGCTGCGGGAAAGTCCCTGCTATGTGCCGCAGCTGGATTTTGTGGCGGAGGCGGACGGCCGGATTGTGGGGCATGTGATATACAGTCTGGCGAAGGTGATCACGCCGGAGGGACGGGAGGTGGAAGTGCTGAGTTTTGGGCCGCTCAGCGTTCTGCCGGATTATAAGATGCGGGGGGTCGGTTCCGCCCTGATGCGCCGTTCCATTGCGGAAGCCAAACGCCTGGGATACCGGGCAATCCTGCTGTACGGACATCCCGACTATTATCCGAGGTTCGGCTTTGGGCGGGCGGCGTGGTATGGGATTGTTTCCGAAAACGGTGACAGCTACGACGCGCTGATGGCGACGGAACTTTATGACGGCGCGCTGGAGGGCGTTACCGGCAGATTTGTGGAGGATGCGGTTTATCAGGTGGATCCGGCGGAAACGGCCGAGTTTGACAAAAACTTTTTGCCCAAAGAGCCGGCGCGGCTTTTGCCTTCTGCGGTACTGACGGATCGTCTCCCAAAAGCCGCCGCAGAAGCTTTTTCCAAAAGAAAAATCCGGTACGCCGCACAGCTGCACAGATGCAGCGGGGCGGAACTGCTTACCTGGGAGGGCATCGACGAGGCGGCGCTTTTGCGGATCAACGAACTGCTTATGGAGCAGGGAATGGCTCCGAAACTGTTTCCGTCCTCCCCTGTTATACAGCTTGCCAGAATGAAGGTGCGCAATCCCGTTTGTACGCCTATGCGCGTCAAGGACGGTGTTTCGCTGTTCCGGGTGGAGTCGGAAGGAAACTTCTATGTGTTAAAAGTATTTGAAAAACGGGAAGACACCCGGGAAATCGAAAATTACCGTTTGCTGGCATCGCTTGGCATACAGACGCTGCCGCTGCTGGCCGCCACCGAATGTGCCATTCTTCTGCCTGACTTAAACGCCGACGATACCTTCCGGCCGGGAACCGGGGAGGATTTGACAAATGTGCGGGTGGCGAGGGCGCTGGCAAAATGGTACCGGAATCTGCACGATAAGGGAAGGGACTGGCTTGCGGGCAGAAGGGCGGCGCTGTACGACGAGACGGATGGGATCACGCCGGACAATATGGCGAAGGTGGCGAGGCGGACGGGCACGACTGAAAATCCGCTTTGGAAGGAATTTGCCGCCCATGCGGCCGAAATCCGCAGCCGCATCGACGCACTGCCCCGGACGCTGACGTACAATGATTTTTACTGGACGAACCTTGCCGTGGCAAAGGATTTTGGACAGGCGTTTCTGTTTGATTACAATTTATTGGGAAAGGGATTGGCCTACGGCGATGTCCGCAATGTCACATGCGCCCTTTCCCCGGAAGCGGCCGCCGCTTTTCGGGAGACATACGGTATGGAGGGGCTGGAGGAAGAACAAAGGGCGGACGCGTTTCTGGCTCCTTTGGTGACGCTGGTTTTTGCCTGTGAAAAGGAAACGTTTCCGGATTGGGCGGCGGAAGCGCTTGCGCAGCTCAAAAACGGCACGGTGGCTAAAGCCTTGCGGGAGTGGCTGCATTTTAAACCGCAGGAACCTTTACCGGATGCGGGATAAACGCGAAAATGTATCTTGCTTTGCCCATAACGCTATGTTAAGATGAAAAAGTAGTACTTTTTGCGGCGGGAGGAACGGGGACAGAAAATGAAGGAAACGGGCATCAAACCCATCGTAATAGAGGAAATCCGCATGCTGGCCCGAAAATACGGACTCCAAAAGGTGATTCTGTTCGGTTCAAGGGCGAGGGGGGATTTTAAGAGGGCCAGCGACATTGACCTCGCGGTAAGCGGCGGAAACTGCGTGAAATTTGCGCTGGATGTGGAGGAGGAAACTTCCACGCTGCTGCAATATGATGTTGTGGATCTTGACGGGAGCGTGCGGGAGGAACTGCGCGGTTCCATTGAGAAGGAAGGTCTGCTGTTATATGAAAAAGTATGAGAATTTTTGTGCCGCACTGAGGAATCTGGAGGATATTTATGGATACCAGGAGCCATATGACAATGTGGTCATGACAGGATTGGTCGGTTTATATGAGATCTGTTTTGAGCAGTCGTGGAAAATGATGAAAGAGATTCTGGAAGCGCACGGCTTCGAGGCGGCGGCGACCGGTTCCCCGAAATTCATTATTAAGACAGCGTATCGTGCGTCCATGATTTGGGACGAGGACGCATGGCTGGCGGCTTTGCGGGCAAGGAATAATGTGGCACATTCTTATAACCGGGCGGTTGCGCTGGATATTGTCCGGCAGACGAAGGAACGGTTTTACGGGCTGTTTTGTAAATTGAGGGAGGACGTGGAGGCAGGCTGGCTGCAGGAGTGAGCGGCGCTGCGGCTTGTCCGGCAGGTTTTGGGGAAAAGAAGGAGGGAACCCAAATGGAATATGCGGTAATTGTACTGGTTTGCTTTTTGTCGTCTGTGATAGGCGCAATCTGCGGAATCGGGGGAGGCGTGATTATCAAACCGGTGCTGGATGCCACAGGAATTATGGCGGTTACCACAATTTCGTTTTTGTCGGGCTGTACGGTGTTGTCCATGTCCGTGGTTTCTTTGTACAAAAACCTGCGGGCGAAACGGGATTTTGAATTCGATAAGGCGTTTGCAACCGTTTTGGCGCTGGGCGGCGTAGTCGGCGGTCTGGCCGGGAAGGATTTGTATCAGGGCGTGATCGGACGTCTTACGGATACCAGCCGGGTCGGCGCGATTCAGGCTTTTGTGCTGATGCTTGTGACGGCGGGGACGCTGGTATATACGATTTTCAAGGAAAAAATACATACCAGAAAGCTGAAAAGCAAAGTGCTGACATTTGGAATCGGTATTGTGCTGGGCATTATGTCCTCCTTTTTGGGAATCGGAGGCGGGCCGATCAATTTGGTGGTACTGTTTTTCTGCTTTTCCATGGCGACAAAGCAGGCGGCCATGTATTCGATTTATGTCATCATGTTTTCACAGATTGCGAGTCTTTTATCCTCACTGATAAAGGGGAATGTCCCGCCGTTTGCACCGGTAATTTTGGGAGTGATGATTGCCGCCGGTGTGGCAGGGGGACTTGTGGGAAGCAAAATCAACAAAAAAATCGATAACCGGACAGTGGATAAGCTTTTCATGGGAGCCATGGGAATGATCATCTGCATAAATATTTACAATATCTTCCGTTATATGTGAACCCGCCGGCGGTTACGGTATCGGCCGGAGCAAAACCATTGACCATGCGGGGCATCGGTTTGGAGGCATAATGAGGGAAAAATTGCGGCTGGCGGCTATGCGGTTATGGAAGGACATTCGGACATACAAGGCGCTGCTTTTGGCGCTTATCCTTTATGACGGGGCGGCCATGCTCTGCTTTGGGGCTTTCTGTCCGGTGGTCATTGTGACGGGGCTTCCCTGTCCGGGCTGCGGGATGACAAGGGCCGTATTTTATTTGATAACGGGACAGTTTGCAAAAAGCTGGGCGGTGCATCCGATGGGAATTTTGTGGACGGTGCTGGCCGTTTGTTTTTTGTTATCCCGCTATTGGTTTGCAAAACCGACAAAGGTCATATTACAGGCGGGCGGCGTACTGGCTGTCTGTATGCTGGCGCTTTACCTGTACCGGATGTATTGCTGCTTTCCGGGCGGGCCGCCCATGGTTTACAGGGAAGGAAATCTGCTGGAACAGAGTTTTCCGGGATACCGGGATTTCGTTTTACGTTTACCGTTTTTGCACAGCGGAAAAAGCGGCTGAAAACCGGGGCGGTTCAGACAGGTCCAAACCGCCCCGGTTTTCAGCTGCGGCTCCACCTCCCGGATGCGCCGCAGGGCAAAATCAGCCCCGTGTCCGTGACGGGAAGCCCGATTTCCCCGGCTTCTACCGTACCGCCAAATTTGCGGGCCACTGCGGCAGAGAGCATATAGTGCAGTACCGCAGGCTGCAGTCCGGTGGTGTAGGAATTGAGCAGCAAAAATTTCGCGTCGTCGGACAAAAGCCGTGCGGTAAGGGTGAGGAAGGAAAAGATATTTTCCTCCATTTTCCAGATTTCCCCTTTGGGTCCCCTGCCGTAGGAGGGAGGATCCATAATGATGCCGTCGTATTTACTGCCCCGCCGGATTTCCCGCTCCGCGAATTTGACGCAGTCGTCCACCAGCCAGCGGATCGGCGCTTCCGACAGGCCGGAGGCGGCAGCGTTTTCCTTTGCCCAGCCCACCATGCCCCTGGAGGCGTCCACGTGGGTGACGGATGCGCCCGCCAGGGCGGCGGACAGGGTGGCGCCTCCGGTGTAGGCAAACAGATTGAGTATTCGCAGCGGGCGCCTGGAGGATCGGATCATACTGCCGCACCAGTCCCAGTTGACGGCCTGCTCAGGGAAAAGCCCTGTATGTTTGAAACTAAACGGCTTGAGGCGGAAGGTCAGGCGGTCGTACCGGATGCTCCATTCCTCGGGAAGCCGGAAAAATTCCCATTCCCCGCCGCCCCGGGAACTTCGGTGGTAGTGACCGTTTCGCGTTGTCCAGCCGGGATTTGTCCTGGGCGTATCCCAGATGACCTGCGGATCCGGGCGCACCAGAATATAATCGCCCCACCGTTCCAGCTTTTCCCCGCCGGAAGTATCCAGAACCTCGTAGTCTTTCCAGTTATCCGCAATCCACATGCCAAGCGCCGTCCTTTCCGCTTTTGAGCGTTATCTTTTTTCCTCCACTATACAAGAAGCGGGAGGAGATTGCAAGCGGATTTCCCTGCCCACCACAAAGAGCATGGTCACAAAGCTGGCCGTGCCTCCGATCAGGTTGGAGATGGGTTCCGCTGCGAACACGCCGTTTACCGGCGGTATAAAGAAGCGGGGAAGCAGCAGGGTCAGGGGCACGACGATGAAAGCTTTGCGCAAAAGGGAAAAGAAAATGGCATGTTTGGCTTTTCCCAGGGCGGTGAATGTACTCTGTCCCGAAAACTGCAGGGACATAAAGAAGAATCCGAAAAAATACAGCCGCAGGGCAGGAATGGCGGTTTCGATCAACACCGTTTCGTCACTGAACAGACGGATGAAAAATGCCGGGAACAGATGGAGGGCGCCCCAGATCAGGGCCGTATAGCCGATACAGACGGACGCCATGAAAGCGATCGCCTTTTTGATACGGCCATACTGCGACGCGCCGTAATTGAAGCCGATGACGGGCTGCGCGCCGTTGGTGATGCCGGATACGGGCATGGTGACGATTTCCCGGACGGAGTTTAGGATTGTCATGACCCCTACGTAGAGGTCGCCGCCATACCGGGAAAGGGTGGCGTTACAGACGATCTGGACGGCGCTGTTGGTGACGGCCATGATAAAACCGGACATACCAAGGGAGACAATCTGGCGGACCAAATCCGTGCGCAGACGCAGCCTGGACAGGCGCAGGCGCAGGATCGTGCGTTTTCCGGTGAGAAAGCAAAAGGTCCAAAGGGCGGATGCCGCCTGCGAGAGTACCGTGGCGATAGCCGCCCCCCGGATGCCCAGATGCAGGACAAAAATGAACAGGGGATCCAGAAGGAGGTTTAAAACCGCGCCGATTAAAACCGTGAGCATACCGGTTTTCCCGAATCCCTGGGAATTGATGAAACTGTTCATGCCAAGGCCGATCATGACAAACAGACTGCCGCACAGGTAAACGGTCAGATATTGGTCGGCAAAGGGAAGGGTCGCGTTGCTGGCGCCAAAAAGCATCAAAAGCGGACGCTTCAAAAGCAATCCGGCGGCGGTCAGGACGGAGCCGGAGAGCAGAAGCAGAAAAAAGGAATTGCCCATGATGGATTCGGCTTCCTCCAAATGTCCCCTTCCCCGCGCAATGGAGCAGAGGGGCGCGCCGCCCATGCCGAACAGATTGGCGAAAGCGATTACGATGGTGATGATGGGCAGACACAGTCCCAGCCCGGTGAGGGAGAGGGTGGCGTTTTGCGGCAGATGGCCGATGTACATCCGGTCGATGATATTGTAAAGGATATTGATCAGCTGCGCCAGCGTCATCGGGATGGCGAGGGAAAGGATGCCGCCCACGACGCTCCCCTTTGAAAAATCGTTTTTTTGCGCGATATCGGAATTCATTTTCGGTTTCCCCTTTTCAATAAGCCCGGTTTGGGATATACTACTTATCAGATGTTCCTTATTATAAAATAGCGAAAAAGTTTTGTAAAGAGGTGGGAGGAATGGCCGGTATCATATATGATTCCACTAAAATAAAGGTGTATGGGAATCTGGTGGCGCTTTGTAAATATGCGGGGGAGACCCGGGAATGGTGCGACGCGCTTTGGCAGGAGATTTTGGCGGACAGGGAACTTTACGACGAATTTATGTATTTTTCCAGACATAATACGCTTAGCGATAAAATGAACTGTCACGGATATACGATGATCGATCTGTTTATCTGGGAGATGGACCGGTATAACCTGCGGCACGATACCGGTAAAAATACGGGGGAATGCCGGAAGGTGGACATGGTTTTGCATGCCTTCGATACGATGGCGCGGATGAAGAAAAATCCGGAGGAATATGTGCGCCGCCTGGAGGAGGGAAGGGGCAACGATAAGCTGTGAGAAGCCTTTCCGGTGAAATCGGCATAAAAAATCGGAGGAAATGTATAATCTTTTGATTTTGTCAAATACTACTCCTGTAACAACAAATTGACAGGAGGGTTTGAAAATGTCTAAGAACGATTACAACCAGAACCAGAATCAGAACCAGGAGAACAATTCCAAAAACAGCACTGAGAATGCGCAGAAGAATCAGAGCAAGAACAGCAGCAAAGATTCCAGCAGCAACTGCAAGAACAACTAAACAGTGTTGGCCCAAAAGGCCGGGGATTTTATCCCCGGCCTTTTGTAACGGGGACGCGGAGGGCAATTTCCGGACGGGCACAGGACTCTTCCCCACCCCGTGAAAAGCAACCGCTCACCAAATGATTTCCGCAGACAGGGGAAAATCGTGGTTGACAGGAACGGGTGGGAAACGTAAAATAGTAACAGCTTTTGACGGAAGGGGAGTTGGATTTTGCGGCCTGCAGGGCTGGCGGATGGGAGTAAGGATGAGACGGTTTGAGTTGATGGCGCCCTGTCATTTTGGGCTGGAAGCGGTGTTGAAACGGGAAATTACGGATTTGGGGTATGATGTGACCGGCGTGGTGGACGGGCGCGTGTTTTTTGAGGGGGATGAGGAAGCCGTTTGCCGTGCCAATATTTTTTTGCGGAGTGCGGAACGGATTTTGATAAAAGTGGGAAGTTTTCACGCGGAAACGTTTGAGGAATTGTTTCAGGGAACCAAAGCGCTTGCGTGGGAGGAATATATTCCGGAGGACGGGCGTTTTTGGGTGGCAAAAGCGGCGAGTGTGAAGAGTAAGCTGTTTAGTCCGTCCGACATCCAGTCCGTCATGAAAAAGGCGATGGTGGAGCGGCTGAAAGAAAAATACCGCATTGACTGGTTTGCGGAGGATGGGGCGTCCTTTGCGGTGCGGGTGTTTTTGATGAAGGACGAGGTGATTGTGGGGCTGGATACTACCGGGGATTCTTTACATAAGCGGGGATACCGCAAGCTGACGGCGAAAGCGCCGATTGCGGAAAACCTTGCGGCATCGCTTCTGATGCTGACGCCTTGGAGGCCGGACCGCATTTTGGTGGATCCCTTTTGCGGAAGCGGCACGTTTTTGATAGAAGCGGCGATGATGGCGGCCCGCATGGCGCCGGGTATGAACCGGAAGTTTACCGCCCAGGACTGGCAGCATTTGGTGAAAAGTCAGGTTTGGCAGGATTGTCTGGAGGAAGCGCGGGAGGAAGTGGATACAGGCGTCCGGCCGGAACTGCAGGGTTATGACATTGACGAGAATATGGTTGCCATTGCACGGGAAAATGCGAAGCTGGCAGGGGTGGAGCATCTGATTCATTTTCAGAAAAGGCCGGTGGCGGAATTGTCCCACCCGAAAAAGTACGGTTTTTTGGTTACCAATCCGCCTTACGGGGAAAGGCTGGAGGAAAAGAAGAACCTGCCTAAGCTTTACCGGGCCCTGGGGGAGCGCTTTGGGCTGCTGGACAGCTGGTCTTTGTATGTGATTACCTCCTATGAAGATGTGGAACAGGATATCGGACGCAAGGCGGACAAGAAGCGCAAAATTTATAACGGAATGATGAAGACGTATTTTTACCAGTTTCAGGGTCCTAAGCCTCCGAAACCGGACAGGATACCCAGACAGGGAAGGAGCGCGCAGGAAGGATGAAGGATATTATCTTTGCAACCGGAAACGAAGGAAAGATGAGAGAGGTTCGGGAAATCCTAAAGGATACGGGCAGGCGGATTTATTCCATGAAGGAAGCGGGGATTGCGGCGCAGGTGGAAGAGGACGGCGCAACCTTTGCCGAAAATGCGCGGCGCAAGGCAGTGGGAATCATGGAATGGTGCAAAAAAAACGGGATGCCCGGCTGTGCCGGCAAAACGGCGGATGACTTTATTGTGCTGGCGGACGATTCCGGCCTGGAAGTCGATTTTCTGGGGAAGGAGCCGGGCGTATATTCGGCGCGCTATATGGGGTATGATACGTCTTACCGGGAAAAAAACGCCAACATTATCGCCCGCATGGATGGGGTGGAAAAAAAGGACAGAACCGCTCGTTTTGTCTGTGTGATTGCGGCGGCGTACCCGGACGGAAGCTGTGAGACGGCCCGGGGAACGGTGGAGGGCTATATCGGTTGGGAAGAAGCCGGGGAAAACGGGTTTGGCTATGACCCGATTTTTTACCTGTATGAGAACGACCTGTCCACGGCGCAGCTTTCTGCAGAAGAGAAAAACCAAATCAGCCACCGGGGGAAGGCGCTGCGCGGTATGAAGGAAAAAATGAAGCAAAGAGGGTTTTGATATGCGGATATTGATCGTCAGCGATACGCACAGGCGGGACGGGAATCTGACCAGAACGCTGCAAAAGACGGGCCCTTTGGATATGCTGATACATTGCGGGGATGTGGAGGGAAGCGAAGCGTTTATCCGGCAGAGCGCGGGATGTCCGGTTTATATGGTGGCCGGAAATAACGACTTTTTTTCCGGACTTCCAAAGGAAGAGGTTTTCTGCATCGGGGACTACAGGGTGTGGCTGACCCATGGACACCGGTATGGGGTTTATATGGGCAGCGCAGCCATACGGGAAGCGGCCGCCTCCCGTAAAGTCGATATTGTTATGCATGGGCATACCCACAGTCCCC
>DERU01000243.1:0-345 GCA_002361095.1 Lachnospiraceae bacterium UBA3332 | reverse complement strand
GGGCATACCCACAGTCCCCTGCTTGAGATTGCAAAAGGGAAAGGAGATATAACGGTTTTAAATCCCGGGAGCATTTCTTATCCCCGGCAGGAAGGGCGCAGGCCGTCTTACATCCTGATGGAACTGGACCGGCAGGGAAAGGCGCATTATCATCTCAATTTCCTGTAGGGGATTTTGTTGCAGTATGGTTTAGCCTGCCCGGATTGACGGGCCGAACTGTTACCGCTTTTTGGAGAAAAAGTCAAAAAGCAGTTGACAGGAAAGAAAAACTCTGCTATAGTAATTATTGCGTCACGGATGAGGGCGAAGGTTAAGTAGGCTGCCGGGGTGTGGCTCAGCTTGGCT
>DERU01000239.1:5047-5915 GCA_002361095.1 Lachnospiraceae bacterium UBA3332 | reverse complement strand
CCTCTGCTGCCGGTTTCCCGGTTTACGTGCCTGTCTCCCGCTTTAAGCCGCCGCCATTGGGGCTGGGCCTCAGCGGACATAGACTTCCATGTAGCCCTTGATTTTGGTTACGTCGTAATGGTCGATGACGCCAAGGTTGGAATCGTAACCCTTTTTGTCAAAATAGACCAGGTAATGGCTGTATCTTCCCATTTTTTCCATGATAATACAGCATTTGGGCAATACCACGTCCTCTTTTCCGTTTGTATAAATAATTTCCTCGGAATGGTCAATTCCGAAATAATTCAGGGCTCCCACTATTTTATCCATGGTTGCCTGCCATTCCCCGCAGTGCATGATATTACTGGCTTCCTCCAGTGTAATTCCGGCTAGCATCGCCACGCAGGACTGGCCGCAGAGGCCGTCGTAGGGTTGGATGACCGGTTCCATGCTGTCAATGACCCGTACCGGATTGGCGGTACTGTAAGGGCTGTCCTTCGCACTGGACTGGGTCACACGGAAGGTGACGGGATAGGTTTTATGAATGTCCAGCATTTGCAGAATGCTTTCCTGCACCGGAATACGGTAATACCCTTTTCCTTCCGGTTCCAGGTTGCAGATAAACCCGGTTTCCCCGATCCTTACCTTAACCGGCACGGCACCTTCCTTTTTGCAAATTTCCCATACATTAAAAGGAATTTTGATGGTGCCTCCGGTCTCGCATCTTTCGATTGTCGATTCAAAAGTATATTTCATAGCCTCCTCCTTCTTTCCATTACTATTTATTGTGTTTAAATCCGGCCGTGCTTACCCAAAATTATGCCAATATTTTGTCCAATGTATCCAAAAGCTTGGAAATATCAATGGGTTTGGCAATATGTCCGTTCAT
>DERU01000239.1:1021-4704 GCA_002361095.1 Lachnospiraceae bacterium UBA3332 | reverse complement strand
ATTTGCCGTCATGGCGATAATCGGGATGGAGGACAATTGTTTGTCGGCAAGGCTGCGGATCGCTTTGGTGGCCTCGTATCCGTTCATGACAGGCATTTGGACATCCATGAGGATAAGCTGGTAATAACCCGGCTCCGAATCCGAAAGCATTTCCACGGCGATTTTCCCGGTTGATGCCACATCGGCGCAAAATCCGGCTTCTTCCAGAATCGTTACCGCGATCTCCTGATTCAGGCTGTTATCTTCCGCAAGCAGAATCCGCCCGGTACGGATTTTTTTATCCTTTTTTTGGGGCGCCGCCTGATGGGACGCATCCTCCTGTATAACGGTGTGCAGACAATTTTGCAGTTCGGACATAAACAAAGGCTTACTGCAAAATGCCGTGACACCGGCTTCCCTTGCCTCCTCTTCAATATCGGACCAGTCGTAAGCGGTCAGGATAATTACCGGAACCCGTTCCCCCATCTCCCTGCGGATTCTTCTGGTTACCTCCATACCGTTCATATCGGGTAACAGCCAGTCTACAATATACACGCCGTAAGTATCGTTGCGCATGGCAGCCTGCCTGGTACGCAGAACGGCTTCCTTTCCGGAGAGCGTCCATTCTGCACGCATCCCAAGCTGCCCAAGCATATAAGAAACACTGTCGCAGGAATTGAAATCGTCGTCCACAACCAGCGCCCTGAAGTTTTTTAACTCCGGAATATCCTGTATCTTCTTTGCATCCGGATTGAGACGGAACGTCAGGGAAACTTTAAACTCTGTGCCAACACCCTGTTCGCTCTTTACCGAAATGGAACCGTTCATCAGTTCCACAATATTTTTCGTAATCGACATCCCCAGACCGGTTCCGGGAATCCCGCTGATTGTGGAAGTTTTTTCCCTCTCAAAAGGCTCGAAAATATGTTTCACAAACTCTTCGCTCATACCGATACCGGTATCCCGGATTGTGAATTCATAATTCCCGTATCCCTTCGGCGCGTTGGGTTTCTGGGTAACCCGCAGATGGACAGAACCTCCTGCGCCCGTATATTTTACGGAATTTCCAAGCAGATTTAACAGCGCCTGATTCAAATGCAGCCGGTCGCAGAAAATCTCTTCGTCCACCACATCCACGGCATCCATGAAAAGTTCCAGCTGTTTGGCGTGGATGTCCGCCTGCAAAATATTGCGGAGTCCGTGCAAAATATCCGGCAGACTGCAGGGTTTTTCTTCCAATTGGATCTTTCCGCTTTCAATGCGGCTCATATCCAGCACATCATTGATCAGGTTTAGCAGATGGTTGCCGGAAGCCATGATCTTTTTGAGATATTCTTCCACTTGTTTTTGATTGTTTATATGCCTGACGGCCAAAGTGGTAAATCCTACGATGGCGTTCATCGGGGTACGGATATCATGGGACATGTTGGAAAGGAACACGCTTTTTGCACGGCTGGCTTTATTGGCCTGTAAAAGGGCATCCTCCAGCAGATTTTTTTGTTCCATTTCCCCCCGGATTTCCCCGTCCACATTGCGGAAGCCTATCACAATTCCAAGACGGTTGTCCCAGTCCCCCGCAAGGACGGCTTTCATTTGGTAATACCAGAACGCACTGCCTGACGCCACCCGGTAATTAACATTGTACTGCTTCTTGTCTGTCAGTTCTTTTCTGAGTTTTTCCGGCGAAGAGGCCTGCCGCAGCATTTCCTGATCTTCCCCATAGACAAAACTGCGGATATAGCGTTCCATGCCTTCTTCCAGTTCCGGATTTCCTTCAAAGGCGGAGGCGAAAGGGGAACTTCCACTGTCCTCCTGTTCAAGCGGGATCACCTTGCCGGTATCCAGGTCAAAATAGCAAACCAAATCATAATCAATGCTTAACGCCTGCAGCAGTTCCCACTGGCGTCTTTCTTTTTTCTTTTCCTCCTGCTTTTGGGCCGTACAATCCAACAGAAAACGCTGGTAAAACAGCATCCCGTGCTCCCGCAGAAGCTTAATATTTCCCATGATATGCCGGATTTTTCCGTCCCGGTGCTGTACACGGTATTCCAGGCTGACACTGTCCCCTTCTTTTTGCAGTTCCCGGATACAAGCCGCCAGCTTGGGCTTATCTTCCTCCAAAACAGAAGAAGCGATCAGATTAAAGCCTTCCGCCATCATTTCTTCCTGGGATTCATATCCAAGGATCTCCAGCGCCGCCCGGTTAATGCTCAAAATCTGCGTTCCGTCTACCGAGTGACGTACCACGCCGCAGTCAATGGTGGTGAAAATCGTTTCCAGCGTATGGTTTTTCCGGATGATTTCCTGTTCATAAGCCCGCTCTTTGGTTACATCAATCGCAATCCCGACCGTTCCCATCACGCTGCCGTCCAAATCATACAACGGGGATTTATAAGTAGTCAGCAGTTTTACCCCGTCCCCTGCCTGAACCGTTTCTTCCGACACATGGGTCTTTTGCGTGCGCATGACCTTATTTTCCGATTCAATACAGGCCGGGTCATCCTGTTCCACATCCCAGATGTAAGCATGGGAACGTCCCTGTACCTGTTGTTTGGTCTTGCTGACGGTCCGGCAAAAGCTGTCGTTTACTTTTTCATGAATCCCGTTGATATCCTTAAACCAAACCAGGTTGGGCGTATTGTTGATGGCCGCCTCCAAAAAATGACTGGTTTCCCAAAAGTCCTTGGCCGCCTTGTAGGATTTTTGCCACTGCTGAAAGCGGAACGTGATTTCCCGCTGCGAAAGGGGCAGCGTCCAAATATCTTTGGCTCTTGTATACCACGCTTCTTCCAATCCGGCAATTTGCCTGCTGTCCGCTAACAGAATCCATTCCGTCTGTGGGGACAGGCTTTGTATTTCCTGTATTGTAACATCCGCAAGGACAGCAAAAATAACGTCCGCCTTTTGGGCCAGTGACTCTTCAAAAGCGTCGCTTTCCATAAAAGTATGGGTAAACGCAGACAAAGGCGGTATTTGTTTTAAATGTTTCCAAATGGGGGCCTGCTTTCCGATAAAATAAAGATGAAGATGACAATGATACATTTTTTTCTCCCGGTCAGGAAACGGATCCATGCCCGTCCCCTATCGCCCATCATAAATATTTTTTCAATTCATGCATCAGCTTTCCTAAATCAATGGGTTTGGATATATGGGTATTCATACCACATTCCAAACAGTGCTGGATATCCTCCGAGAAAGCGTCCGCCGTCATGGCAATGATTGGCAGATTAGCATCTTTACGGTCCATCGCCCGAATGACTTTGGCGGCTTCATAGCCGTTCATTACCGGCATACGGATATCCATGAGAATAATATCATATGTCCCAACATCGGATTGGGAAAATTTTTCAACGCAAATTTTGCCGTTTTCAGCCCTCTCCAGCGTAAAGCCGACGGAAGAAAGAATTTCATTTGCGATCTCCCAGTTTAATTCATTGTCCTCCGCCAATAGAATATGTTTTCCGGTAAAATCCACTGTCTCCTCTTCCTGTTCTTCCGGTTTGACATCCGACTGCTGCGCAAAACGGCTCAAGCCCAAATACAAGTTGGATTTGAACAGCGGTTTCGAAATGAAGCCGTGGGCGCCCGCCGCCCGCGCTTCTTCCTCTATATCGCTCCAGTCATAGGCGGAGATAATGAAAATCGGCACTTCATCCCCGACCCTTTGTCGGATCTGTCTTGTGGTCTCTAAGCCGTCCATTCCG
>DERU01000239.1:435-833 GCA_002361095.1 Lachnospiraceae bacterium UBA3332 | reverse complement strand
CGGAAATGATCAATATAGGCACATCGTCCCCCAGAAGACGGCGGATGGCGCGGGTTGTCTCCAAGCCGTCCATATCGTCCATCTTCCAGTCGATCAGCAGAAGCTGATAATCATTGTGTGCCGCGTGACGGTTTTCCACCATTTTTACGGCTTCCCTGCCGCTTAAACTGCATTCGGCAGTCAGGCCAATCTCACGCAAAGCGCCGGCGGCGCTATGGCACAAATCTTCGTTATTGTCAACCACAAGAACTTTCCAGGGCGGAAGGAACATCTCCTCCTCTTTAACGTTTGCTTTCTCCAAATCCAAAATAATATGAAACTCCGTTCCCTTTCCCGGCGCACTTTGCAGTTCGATGGTACCTTTCATGGTATCCACAATATATTTGGTAATTGCCATT